>JAGNUI010000002.1 GCA_017987065.1 Arenimonas sp. | reverse complement strand
CAGCTAAGGCGATTAACCATTCAATTTCAACATGAACGCGTGTTTTAATGAGGCCAAATTCCGAAAATATGGGGCGCAATGCATCAACTTTTGCGGCGTAGCGGCCATCGGTGGGTGAGAGTGCGAGTAGGGTATGCTCAGTCATAAAGGGTCATTTGGGTTGTAGAGTTGGCAAGCGCAACATTAGCGTTGAACTTGTTTGTGTTGTTGTTAATTGTACCGCTAAAAAGCGTTATCATCGACTCAATGCTTTTTGCCAGGAGGCTGCAAAAATGAAATTTCGGGTCGAACAAGATAGTCTTGGTGAATTATTGGTGCCTGTGCAAGCCATGTATGGCGCGCAGACTCAGCGTGCTGTGCAAAATTTTGCTATTTCAGGGCAGCGCATGCCAGCGGAATTTATTCAGGCCCTGGCACTGATCAAAGCCGCATCTGCCAATGCTAATGGCGCGCTTGGAAATTTAAGTAAGGCGCAGTCGAAAGCTATTGAACAAGCCGCGCTGGAAATCGTGAAAGGGAGTTATTTGGACCAATTTCCTGTTGATGTCTATCAAACCGGCTCTGGCACATCCAGCAATATGAATGTCAATGAAGTGATTGCGCATATCGTCAATGCCAAGAAGAAAGTGGTGGTGAATCCAAATAATCATGTCAATTTTGGCCAAAGCTCGAATGATGTCATTCCGAGCACTAGTTTGCTAGCCGCGTCTCTGGCCCTGCAACAACGATTGTTGCCAGAGTTGAAAGGGCTACAGGTCATCATTAATCGCAAAGCCAAGCAACTAAAGCGCCACATTAAAACCGGCCGCACACATTTGATGGATGCCATGCCAATTAGTATGGAGCAAGAGTTGTTAGCATGGTCGGCTCAACTCAACTCAGCGCAAGCACGTTTTAACGACTGCGCAAAACGCCTACATGAACTGCCTTTGGGTGGCACGGCAGTTGGCACGGGCGTCAATGCAGATCCTAAAATGACCGTGCTAGCTTGTCGTTATCTCAGCAAATTCACGCGTATTGCCATCAAACCGGCACGTAATAAATTCGAATCAATAGCCGCGCAAGATCATCTCGTTGAGCTGTCTGGGCATTGCAATAGTCTTGCCGTGTGTTTGATGAAAATTAGCAACGATTTGCGCTGGATGAATTCAGGCCCGCTCACCGGCTTGGCCGAAATTGCTTTGCCTGTCTTGCAACCGGGCAGTTCGATTATGCCAGGTAAGATTAATCCAGTGATTCCCGAAGCGGTAGCCATGGTTTGCACGCAGGTGATGGGCAACCACGCCAGTATCAGTATTGCCGGCCAAAGCGGGAATTTTCAGTTGAATACGATGATGCCATTGATTGCCAATAATAGTTTGCAGAACTTGAATTTGCTGGCACAGGCATGCAAGCACTTGGGCGAGAAAGCCGTTGCTGGTTTTATCGTTAATTCACAAACATTGAATCATGCCTTGGCCCGTAATCCTATTTTAGTGACGGCCTTGAATCCCATTATCGGCTATGCAAAAGCCACACTGATTGCTAAGCGAGCTTATGCCGAAAATCGTCCAATTATTGAAATGGTTAAGGAAATGACCGATTTAAGTTTGGCGGAAATTAAAGCATTGTTAGACCCAAAGACTTTAATTTAACTGTATTTCATGTACTAAATTGGTATAAACGATTTTAGTAGCTTGTCTATTAGCTTTTTGTTGACAAGGTTAATATTTTGGTGGCACATTAACTTAATCGTAATATTTGCTTGTCTGAAGTAGATTATTGCAAATTTATTGCATTGTAATGAGCAGAGGGCTGAATGGATTTTCTATCAGAAAATAATTCCAAAACTGAGCAATATTGGAAGCTTTTGTTGATTGATGACGAACCTGAAGTGCATGAAGTCACGCGTCTTGTGTTGGGCGGTTTTCGCTTTGAAGGTAAAGCCCTGCAATTCTTATCCGCCTATAGCGTTAATGAAGCCAAACAATTGCTTCAAAACCATGATGATATTGCCGTAACCTTGCTCGATGTGGTGATGGAAACCGATACAGCCGGCTTAGATTTGGTGAAGTACATCCGAGATGAATTGAATAATCATCAAATTCGTATTGTGCTTCGCACTGGCCAACCTGGTCAGGCGCCAGAACACGAAATAATCAGTAATTACGATATTAATGATTACAAAGAGAAAACCGAGCTTACTGCACAAAAAATGGCCACGGCCATGTTTGCTGCATTGCGTGCTTATCGCGATATCATGACGATTGAAGCCAATAAAAAAGGTCTGGAAAGAGTATTAGCCGCTTCCTCGAGTATTTTTGCGAATGAAAAACCAACAGAATTTGCATCTGCCGTTCTTTCACAGCTAACTTCACTGGTTGGTTTAGAGCGCGGCGCCCTATATTGCAAGGTGTCACGCAATGAAGCTGAACAACCGGAAGATTTAATTGTCTCAGCCGCAACCGGTGAATACACAAAATATATTAACCATCGTGTTGATGAAAGCTTGCCCGCGCATATTTTCTCAACGCTAGCCTTTGCATGCAAAAAAAAGCAGAATGTCTTCAATAAAGATCATTTTGTTTTGCACTTTGCTGACACGCTGCACGGTGAAAGCATGTTGTTTGTTGGTGAAAACTGGTCGTTGTCTGAGCAAGATTTTAAGTTAGTGGAAGTATTTTGCACGAATGTTTCACTTTGCTTTGAAAACTTGCATTTGAATCAAGAGTTAGTTGAATCTCAGATGGAAATGATTTGCGTTTTAGCAGGTGCGGCAGAATCGCGTTCGCAAGAAACTGCCGCTCATGTTCGCCGTGTTGGATTGTTGGCAGAACTACTCGGCATAGCGAGCGGAATGAGTGAGGCTGATGCCGAAATGCTTCGACATGCAGCACCGTTGCACGATATAGGTAAAATTGGTATTCCTGATGCTATTTTGAATAAGCCTGGAATCCACACGCCGGATGAAACCATCATCATGCGCACGCATGCCGTTATTGGTCAGGAAATGTTGTTGCAATCCAAACGTGGCATCTTTGTTATGGCTGCAGAAATTGCCGCCACCCATCACGAAAACTGGGATGGTAGCGGTTACCCTAATGGTCTCAAAGGGGATGCGATTCCGCTAGCTGGGCGTATTACCATGCTCGCCGATGTTTACGATGCGCTAGGCAGTAAACGTTGCTACAAAGAGCCTTGGCAAACTGAAACGATTCAGGGCTTCATCAAGGAACAAAGCGGTATTAAGTTTGATCCAAATTTAGTCGAGTTGTTAATGACTCACTGGGATCAGGCCGAGCAAGTACGCGAGCGATTACCTGACTAAGCTGGGCCTTACTTAAGTTTTTAGAACTTTACCTTTAGCAAAATAGCCGTACTCTATCGCTTTTTGCTAACTTGCATCGGAATGCGCAAATAAAAACTGGTGCCTTTGCCAACCTCACTCTCGCAACTTAAACTACCGCCTAACAACTGTGTCGCCAGATTCCATGCAATATGCAAGCCTAGTCCTGATCCGCCTTCCCCTCGGCGAGTGGTAAAAAATGGGTCAAATACTCGGCGACGAATCACATCGGTCATACCGTAGCCGTTATCGCGAAATTCAATCAATGCCATATCATCATCACGTGATATGCAAATATCAATTTTGCCATTTTCGGTGTTTTGAAAGGCATGAGTCAGTGCGTTCATCATCAAATTCACTAGTATTTGATAAATCGCTCCAGGGTAGGTTTCAAATTCGAGAATGTCAGTGCAATGCAAATGTACTTCATGTGGCGTTTTCTTGACGGCTGGATGCAATGAAACCAGTATTTCTTCAACATAGGAATGTAAATTAATGACTCGAGTTTGTTCGCTTGATTGATCAACAGCGACTTGCTTGAAACTCCGAATCAATTTGTCGGCGCGGTAGAGATTTCGCAAAATAAGTTGACTGCTGTCGCTGGCATTTTTGCTGAATTTCTCTAAATCTGATTTCGACAAGGTATTTTCTTGCAAGGACTTTTCAAGCTGCTTTACTTCCGATTCAAGAAAAGATGCTGCAGTTACGCCAATACCTACGGGCGTATTGATTTCATGCGCCACACCTGCCACCAAGCCGCCAAGTGCCGCTAATTTTTCGGACTCAACCAATTGCTTTTGTGTGTGGGTCAATTGTTCAATAGTCTCCTGCAAATTTTGGTTCACTTTGCTAAGTGCTGAAGTACGTTGGACAACCCGTTGTTCTAGCTGTGCGTTGATTTCGGCCAAATCAATTTCGTGCTGTTTCAAATCGGTAATGTCACCCGAAGTGCCGACAACTCTCAGTGCTTTTCCTGATGCGTCACGTTCTACTACGCGACCACGCATGCGTATCCAACGCCATCCGCCGGTAGTGGCTTCACTTCTAAACGTTGTGTCAACAACATCTGTTTTACCCTTTAAGTGATCACGCAGAGAGGCTTCGAAATGTTTTGTATCATCGGGATGTACGTATTTCATCAATGCATTGGCATTGTGCGAAACTTCCCCCGTTGAGCCCTTCAAAATCAATAATGGGTTGCTTCGGTGAATTAAATTTCCAACAAGATCCAAATCCCATAGCTCGTCGCCAGTCCCCCAAAGCGTGAGCTTCAACTGCTGCTCACTTTCAAGAATTATGGCCTGTGCTCTTGCGCGCTCCCGCAATCGCAGCAGCACATTCCACGTAAAACCACCTAATACGATTAATGTCAGTATCAAGTAAAGCAACTTTGACCATAACGTGGCATACCATGGAGCAGGAAGTTGAATTGGCATTTGAAATACATCACCCCATTGCCCATCAGGGTTTTTGGCTTTAACTTCAAACTGGTAATCACCAGGCGCTAAATTATTAAATGAAGCGGTGCGTCGCATCGCATCGGTTTCAAACCATTCTTCATGGACCCCCAACATCCGATAGGCGTAATGTAAAGCATTCGGGTCGGTATAACTTAATGCCGAAAATTCGATATTAATATCATCCGCCAAGGCTTCAAGCAAAAGATTGCCGCCTTCTGGCTTTTTTTCAAAAACGAAAGGGCTTAGGCCAGCATTTCGTACACCACTTTTAAGTACGCGAATAGCGGTTATCTCGGCACGATTGGGCTTAGTTTGCGAACCAATATTTTTGGGATTAAAAACAGTAACGCCACGCATGCCACCAAATAAAATACGACCGTCATTTAACTTACCGTAAGAACCTACAAAGTAGCCGAGGCCTTGCGCACCATCGCGTGAGCCAAAGTTTTCAATATGATTAGTCTTAATATTTAGCCGTGACAATCCAGTGGTTGTGCTGACCCATATATCGCCTTGCTGGTCCTCAACAATACCGCCTATGGCATTAGCGGCCAATCCACTTTTCATATTGTAGTGCTTGAAAACAATCTCACCTTTTGCATTTAAATCAGTACGATTAAGGCCACCTTGTGTTCCAATCCACAAATGCTGACGGCTGTCCTCGAAAATGGCTGCAATCGTATCATGACTCAACGCATTTTTATTTTGTGGATCACCACGAAAGCGTTGTATAACGCCCGTTGCAGGATTCAACTTGACCAAGCCACCGGGTCTGAGACCAAACCATAACTGCGATTGAGAATCTTCAAAAATTGCAGCGATTATTTCGTTGCTGGACGTACTTTTTGTATTACTTTCGTCGGGTATAGGGTGGCGTTTAAAATCAGTGCAAGTTTCACAACGTGAAGCAATACCGCCACCTGCAGTGCCTATCCACAAAGTTCCTTTTGCATCAACAAATAGTCTTTGTATTGCGGAGTATGGCAAGGATTTAGGGTTGTTTTTTTCATTTTTAAAGATTTCGAACGATTGACCATCGGCATTTAATTTGGCTAAGCCGGAGCCGGTAGCTACCCACAAACGCCCCTGTTTATCGCGCACGATGTTTTGAATAGCACCTGCCGGCAAGCTCGTTGGGTCATCAAAATTATTGACAAATCGTTTTAATACACCGTTACGTAAATCGTAATGAACCAGGCCGCCACCTTCTAAAATACCAAGCCAGATTGTGGAATCGTTATCAACAAACAATCCGGGCACAGAAGATGCTGGTAAAGCAAAGTTAGTAGTTGATTGTGATGTGATTTCCTGAAATATTTCCGTTTGCGGAATATAAAGACTGACGCCATTTAACCAAGTACCAATCCACATCAAGCCATCACGGTCTTGCATCAGTGATTGAATGCGACTTGATGCCAAGCTACCGCCAAGGCCTTGGTTATAACGCCACGTTTTTATAATCGATCTTGCTGAATCAATGCGCGAAAGACCATCGAATGTGGCAATCCAAAGCCTACCGGTACGATCGAATTTTAAGTCGCGGACATTATTGTCGGCAAGGCCATCGCTACGTTTGTAGTGCTTGATTAATTCGCCTTCGGTCGAATAGTGAAACAGCCCTTGTTCTAAAGTGGCTACCCAGATTTCCTTGCCATCAAGACTTTGGGTGATGGTTTCAATTTCTGTCGTTAGAGGCGAATGAGTTGGCCATGCTTGCAGTGCAGCTGTATTATTAGCAAGAAAAAAAATACCGTTACGGGTACCAAGCAAAAGGCCTTGGCGAAAATCTTTTATTGATTTGACCCGTCCAACCTCATTGAAATTTACCGTTGGTACCTTTTGAAAGGTATTCTGTTTTTCATTAAACCATTGCAGATTGCCCGAATTAGTAGCTACCCAAAGTAGCTTTTTGGCATCGAGTTTTAGAGCCGATATACCATTGTCGGCAAGATCACCTATTTTACCGCCCGCTTGAAAACGTTGGAAATTATCATTAATTGGGTTGTAATGCGACAACCCTGCCGATTGGGTGCCAACCCAGAAACCATTCTTGCTATCGGGTACAATTGCTACAACATGGTTGTCACTCAGCGAGTTTAAATTGCTAGGATCATTACGATAAATCCGAAACTCATAACCATCAAAACGATTCAAGCCGTCTTGCGTGCCTAGCCAAATAAAGCCACTTTTATCTTGAAATAGGGCGCGTACTGTTGTTTGCGACAAGCCATCATCAACACCGTATTGCTGAAAACGAACGGTATTGATTTCTTCTGCATGTAATGTTGATGATGCAAGCATCAACAAAATGAATAGAGTCGTGGCAATTCGCGCAAAATGCATTAGTTTCCCTTAACTCAAGCAATACGTATTGAGTTTGCCATCGATACTTAGATTGTCAGGCAATCCTAGCTGTTCGTCAATTAGTTAGGGCGTCAGCAATAAAAAAGCCCCGAAAGAGCGGGGCTTGATTGTATGAAGGTGAAATTCATTTATTGGGTAATTCCTTGGCGCCCATAATCAACAACCAAAAACCAATGCCAATTTCACCAATAGCGGAGGGCATACCAATATAGCTGGACAATCCAGACGCACGGTATTCGTTGGGCCACAATGTGGAAGCGATAAAATCGATCAGATACCCCATACAGCCCATCATTAAGAAAATGCCGAAAAACTTAGGCAGAAAGCGAGATTTGTATACTAAATAGCCAAATGGCAATAACCAAAGCCCCCAGAAAATACTTGCTACATGAATGGCATTATTGAAGGATGCCAACTGCAACATAATTTCAGTTTGTAGCTGCGTTGCGTTAATTGCTGTTAAATAATCAGCGTTACCAAGCAGGGTCAATACATTAAATTTATAGGTATATGCGATTAATGATACTGGCACGCTGACAAGTGCCAAAATCGCCATCAAACGTGCTTTTTGTTCGTTCACTGACTTCAGTAATTTATAAAGTGTAAGCGGCAAAAGTACATAAAGCACTTGGCAAGCTAATCCAGCAACAATACCCAATCTAAAAAGAAATTCCGATGCTTTAAGGTTTGCAACCGTGGCGACTGCATCGCTAGATACAATTAATTGCGAGGGCACATAAATCAAACTGAAAATACCGGTGATGATTAGCAGCACATAATACAAACCTGCTAAATGCGCTATCGATTTATTTGTTTTCATGCTTGAGCCTGCTTGCTGTCGAACAATTTGGAAGGATTCAAAATCACGTACCGTTTGCTTTTGGCCAATGCCATGCGTTCCAAACAATAATCAAGGTAAGTGTTGCCTCAATGATTCCTAAGAAAATATAGAAATGCCAAGCGCCAGGCATGGTCATTAAAATGATGGCTGTATAAACAAGGCCAAACACAATATTCATCCAACGGCTCATGGCTGGCTTAAGTAATAACGACAAGGCTACCATCAAGCTGGGAATCGCCATCATCGCCGACGTAAATAATAAAACCCCTTGCGTGGTTGCGCCCAATGGCCCCATCTTGCCATCTAACATACTCTGTAAAGAACCTGGAACATACAAGCCGAAATAATCGCCATATAGGTAGCAAAGCACTAAAGATGCCCATAAGGCAGAAAGCTTAAGCTTTACATTAACTTTAAAATCTTGGAGTTCGCTATTCATTTTTGCGTTCCTAAGCAATTAAAGATTATTGCGCGGGTGCTTTTGGCGGTTCTGGTGGAGCAGGCGGTGGCGGAGGAGGTGGAGATGGGGGTGCATCTTCGCCTCTATTAATATTCACATCTGTGCCGGACTGAACATTGCAGCCATCTTCATTTTTATCAACGCGCATAGGCTCGACCTTAAAAGATGGAACAGCAGCGATTAATTTTTTCTGGATATCTGCGAATTTTAAGGCGGTCCCGCATATCTTGTTAGCGGCGGCCTCAATATCGCCGGCTTTGGCTTCCATTTTTTTCTCAAAATCAGTGTCCGTATCGCCGCTCATTAGACCACCAATAGCAGTTCCAATGGCCTGTGTTGCCAATTTGGCACTTTCCTTGCCAATTTCGATGCCCTCTATGGCCAATTGTTTAGATGCAGCAAAATACTCCTTGGTCAATGCGCGCTGGCTTGCGGAGAGTTCAATTTTCTTGCCTGCGATGCTTAAATCCCCATTCGCAGAAATTACTGCTTGGCCTCCATCTATCAAATCAACTGAAACATCTTTGCTATCAAGTTTTGCCTCATCGATAGCCTTGTTCATGTCGGTTTCGATTTCTTGAGAAATTTTCGAATGAATCTCTTTGGACTTCCTGTCTGAATATTCATTGTTACAAGCGACTAAAAGAATTGAAGATATCAGTATTGAGGCAGGCAGAAATTTAATGTTCATGAGCGTATCCAATTAGGGTAGTAAATAAAGCAAATGATGAGTTGCGAGTTGGAACCAGCTCGAGATCCGAACTGGTTCCATTTTCATTAACCTTCGTCGCGATAGCGGCGCATTTGTATGGCTGCAAAAATTAATGCAACACCAATAACTAGTCCAATCCAAATATTCATATGAGCTAATTGTTGATAACTCTGCATCAATAGTTCACTAAAGCCATCACCTTTATCTGAAAGATTTGCCCCGTTTGAGTTTGCAAACCAAGTGCCTGGAACGATGCTGCCGAACCAACGCAGGCTTATAAATTTCCAGAAGCTTGACATGTCTATGCCAAAACCCATCATGGCATTCATCCAACTGATAATCACACCGCCTAAAACTGGTACGCCAACTGCCCATAAAAACGGCTTGGTTTTAGCCCAGGAAGAAACAAATAACAAGTAAGCGATGGTTGGCAGCGCCCAAAGTGCATAGATTGGGATCATGCTTAAAAATTTTACAGCGGTTAAATAGAAATCGGCATCACTGAGCACGTAGCCAAATAAATTTAAACCATGGAAAGCGACGATAATCATAAACACGAACAGATTTAAAAGCGACATTACCAATACAGCAACGCTAGAGATAATAGGAGCAACCAAGCTTGCGGTGATGACTTTGGAAATAACAGTATCCTTGTCGGAAATGGGTAAGGACTTCCAGAATAAGATGCTGCGATCCTTGCGATCATCAAATAGTGCGCTTAAGCAGTAGAAAAAGACGACGAATACCATGGCGATAATGATAGGCACACCAATCAGTGGGTAGCCATTAGCAAGGCCTTGCGCAAACTCGATTTTATCTGGTTCGGTCACTTTGGATAACGCGACTTGGAGATTCATTTCGGAATTTCCACCAAAATGCATACCGCTATTTTTGCCAATGACCGACGCAATAATGAGGCTGCCGATGGTAAACAAGGTGATGATGCCGGAAATCACGATGGGCGCCCAGAAAAAGCCACCTTTATGTTCCCAATATTCACGTTTCAATAGCCATTTTTGAGTGTTCATGCGTAGGTTCCTTTCATGGTTGCAACAAATAAATCAGCAATGCCGGGTGTTTTTAAATCCCCTAGTGTTTTTAGCGTTTCACGGCCGACACCATCGAATAGAAACACCGTTTTGCCAAATACCGAACGTTCATCTATTGGATTGAGTGACTTGGCTGCTTGATAGTTTTCAGAATTAACCATTACTTCAGTAAAACGTTCGCCAATTTCATCCATAGTGGTGTTCAGAGTGATTTTGCCATCTTGGATAAAAATGAGATCAGTCAAAATATTCTCAATTTCTTCTACCTGATGCGTAGTCACAATAATGGTTTTATTTTCATCGAAATATTCTTCCAATAAATTCTGGTAGAACTGTTTGCGATACATAATATCTAAACCGAGTGTGGGTTCATCTAATACCAATAACTTTGCATCAATCGACATCACTATGGCTAAATGCAGCTGAACAATCATGCCTTTCGACATTTGTTTCACTTTCATATCAGGCTTTAATTTGGTTTTAGCCAAATAGTCTTTTGCTTTTTGACGATTGAATTTCGGATGCGTGCCTTCAACAAAATCTAAGACTTCACTAACCCGAATCCAACGCGGCAACACGGCCACATCTGCAATAAAACAGACTTCTTGCATCAGTTCGTCGCGTTGTGTGCGTGGATCAAAACCCAAAACGCGCAATTCGCCTTCAAATGGAATTAAACCCAGAGCGGCTTTCAATGTAGTGGTTTTGCCAGATCCGTTTGGGCCGATTAAGCCAATGATGCGACCGGGTTGGATGTCTAAATTGATATGATCGATGGCTAGTTGTGGGCCATATTTCTTATTCAGGCCCTTTGCTGTCAAGACGCCGCTCATTGCTGTTCTCCCTTTGTTGGTGCTAATAATTGATTGATGCTTAATCCGAGACGTTGAATACGTTCTACAATTTGTGGCCATTCTTCCTGGAGGAAGCGTTGTTTTTCGCTAGAAAGTAGTTGTGTGTGTGCATTTTCAGTCATAAACATTCCCAGACCGCGACGTTTCTCTACAACTTGCTCATCGGCCAATTCTTGAAATGCGCGCGAAACCGTGATTGGGTTTAATTGATAATCTGCAGCAATCGTGCGAACTGATGGCAGAGCATCACCGGGTTTAATATCGCCATCTAGCATCATACTGACCAATTTCTCTTTTAACTGGCGGTAGATGGGGGCGTTGTCGCTCCATTGAACATTCATTAGCGCACTCCCACTGGAAGGTTTGATTTGCCAAACGAAAAATAGGGCGTTGTAAAGGTACGCTTACTTTTCTTGGCGGGAGCTACTTTCGTCAAGATGGTGGCGTTTTGCAAATCTACTTGTGATGTTTGGGTATTGCTTAATTGCGATAAAGCAGCAAAAGGCTGCTCACCTGCAAGATATCCTGCAAACAACATCACGCCTGTTAGTGATAGGCTTATGAAGGTATTTTTCATTGAGAGTGCCATGATTGACTCCGGTGGTGTATGTGTTAGGTGTTGTAGATAACTATAACACTAAATTTATTAATGTCAACATCAATTTCACATTAATTTTGTAATTATGTTTTGTAAGCAATAAATTAAACCGACAAATTCAAACAAGGAAAATTCGATATGATAATAAAATCAATGCGATACGTAGCTTTTTTGGCAGTATTTTCAGCATCGGCGGCTCAGGCTAAGGTTGATGTTTTAAACCATAGCTACCGCACACTGGCTGGAAAAAATGAAGTTAATTTAAAAAAAGCCTATGCCGGGGATGTGCTTTTAGTGGTCAATACCGCAAGCAAATGTGGTTTTACGCCCCAATTTGAAGCTTTAGAGGCGATGAATGCCAAATATAAAGCACAAGGATTTTCAGTCATTGGGTTTCCATCCAATGATTTTATGGGTCAAGACCCGGCTTCTGAGAAGGAAATTAAAGAATTTTGCACTTTAACGTATGGGGTTAAATTCCCTATGTTTGAAAAAGTGCACGTGAAAGGCAATGATGCAACAGCCATTTACAAGGACTTCAAAGCAGTAACGGGTGATGTACCAGGTTGGAATTTTCATAAATTCCTCATTGACCGAAATGGCGAGGTTATTGCTAGTTTCCCAAGTAAAATGAAGCCCGACGATCCGCAAATTGTAGCCAAAATTGAACAATCTTTAAGCGCAAAAGCTAAAAAATAATTATTTGTTTGCTGAAATTGACTTTTACACAGACAATAGTCCTTTACTTTAAACCCATGGAGTTAGTTCCAAATGAAATTATCGAGTCCATATATACCAACTTTGGCCGCTGCATTAATGCTAGTCAGTTTGTCTGCTTGCAGCAAAGATGATAAAGCAACTGATGATAAAGCCTCTAAAGAACCAACGATCACAACTACCGTAGTGGGTTCAGAAACTGTAAAAGGAATTTCTGGCTTGAATACCGAGCGTAAACAAGTGAGCTACATGATAGGTATGGATATTGCTAAATCATTAGAGCAAATCAAACAAGAAATTGATTTTGAACAATTGAGCAAAGGTTTGAGTGATCAAATTAAAGGCAAGCCAGCAATTACGGAAGAACAGCATAAACAAATTCGTGAAGCTTTTGCTATTAAACTGCAAGCTAAAGCCACCAAAGATGCTGCCGAATTGCCGAAGAAAAATATGGATGAAGGCGTAGCATTCTTGGCTAAAAATAAATCAGTTAGTGGTGTCATTACCACGGCCAGTGGTTTGCAATATAAAGTCTTACGTCAAGGCACAGGCGCTAAGCCTAATCCAACTGATATTGTCAAAGTAAACTATAAAGGTTCGTTGTTGAATGGCAATGTATTTGATAGCTCCTATGACCGCAATGAGCCAATTGATTTCCCATTAAATCAAGTCGTACCAGGTTGGAGTGAAGGCGTAGGCTTAATGACGGTTGGAAGTAAATATCAATTTTGGATTCCTTCGGCATTGGCCTATGGCGAAACCGGTAGCCCGCCAACCATTGGCCCAAATGCAACCTTGGTTTTTGAAGTAGAACTGCTTGAAACAACTGCTGCTCCTGCCGGTATGGCTGAGCCAGAGATAGCTCCAGCTAAGTAATCCATATTTATGAAAATTTCTGTGTTTGGAACGGGATATGTCGGTTTAGTCACTGGTGCTTGTTTGGCTGAAATGGGCAATCAAGTTGTTTGTGTTGATATCGATAGTAAAAAAATCGAAGGTCTTAATAACGGACAGATCCCAATCTTTGAACCTGGACTAACTCCCATGGTGGTGCATAACCACCATGAGGGAAGGTTGAAGTTCACTACCGATGCTCAGGCAGCGGTGGAGCACGGTGATATCATTTTTATTGCAGTCGGCACGCCCCCCGATGAAGATGGCAGTGCCGATATGAAGTACGTATTGGCAGTAGCAAATACAATCGGGCAACATTTGACACGCTACGCCGTGGTGGTAAATAAATCGACGGTGCCGGTTGGCACTGCCGACAAAGTGCAAGACGCCATTGCCCAGCAATTGAAAAAATTAAATTCGGATGTATCTTTTGATGTCGTTTCAAACCCCGAGTTTTTGAAAGAAGGCGATGCTGTTAAAGACTGCATGCGCCCAGACCGCATCGTGATTGGTTCCAAATCTACTCAAGCTTTAGATCAAATGAAGCGCTTGTATGCGCCATTTAACCGCAATCATGATCGTATTGTGGCTATGGATATTCGTTCTGCTGAATTAACCAAATATGCCGCTAATGCTATGTTGGCTACTAAAATCAGTTTCATGAATGAAATGGCTAATATTGCCGAGCGCGTTGGTGCCGATATTGAAATGGTTCGGCATGGTATTGGTTCTGATCCGCGCATCGGTTACAGCTTTATTTATCCGGGTGCTGGTTATGGCGGCTCATGTTTTCCTAAAGACGTGCAAGCCTTAGAGCACACGGCAAAGCAGTTTGGTTATCAGGCGCAGATTCTTGGCGCTGTTGAAGCCGTTAATAACCAACAGAAAGATAAATTATTCGAACTCATTAGTTCGCATTTTCCTGATGGCATTGTTGGTAAAACATTTGCCGTTTGGGGTCTGGCATTCAAGCCGAATACCGATGATATGCGCGCCGCATCAAGCCGAAATTTATTAGCCAGTCTTTGGGCGGCCGGTGCAAAAGTGCAAGCCTTCGACCCTGAAGCAATGCTTGAATCGGAACGAATTTTTGGTCATCGCGAAGATCTGTTGTTGGTTGGCACCGCCAATGCGGCATTGCAAAATGCTGATGCTTTAGTCGTGGTTACGGAATGGAAAAATTTTCAAAGCCCTGATTTTCATGCTTTGAAAAATCAATTAGCCGATGCCGTACTGTTTGATGGCCGCAACATTTACGATCCAGCAACGGTAGAAGCTGCAGGTATTGCTTACTATGGTATTGGTCGCGGTCGCTCAATCGCACGCAACCCAGTATAAGTAGCATGCAAACTAATGTTGAAATTGAGAATCGCTTGGCCGAGCTGGAATCCCGTTCCAGTTTTCAAGAACAAGCGCTGATTGAAATGAGTGATGCGCTAGCGCAAGTGCGTATGGAATCTGCTCAACACGCGCAACTACTAAAACAAGCGCTCGGCGATATGCGTACCATGCGCACCATGCTCAATGACGACCCGGGCATCGAGCCGCCACCACCACATTATTAAACTCTATGAGCAATTCCTTAAAAGATCAATTGATGGGCTTGGGTTTTAAAAATAGCCCCACTAAGGCGGTTGAAACAAAGCCTAAAGCAAATCATAAAAAACCGGATTATAAAAAACCGGATTATAAAAAATCAGCTGCGCCATCAAAAGTACCAGTAAATAACACGAGTGAATTTGACTTAGCGAAAGCATTTGCTTTGCGCCAAAAAGAAGAGCAGCGCCAACGTGCTCAAGCCGAACTTGAGAAACAAGAGCAGGCGCGGGTTCGCAGAGTGGCTAAGGAACAAGTCGGTCAGTTATTGAAAGATCATGTTTTAAATAGCCCTGAGGCTGACATAGCACGACACTTCCCGTATAGCGGAAAAATAAAGCGCGTGTATGTAACCGCGCAGCAGTTACGCGCGATTAATGTCGGCGAATTAGCGGTAGTGCAACACTTAGGCAAGTTCTGTATTGTTGAAACCGCCATTGCATTGCAAGTGCAAGCGTTAATCCCCGCACTTTTGGCTTTGCATTGCGACGGCACCGAACAGACGGTTGGTGATGAATATGCTGATCCGCAATTTACTGTGCCTGATGATTTAATCTGGTAATTATTCGGGGTCGTAGTCCAAATTAGCGGATAGATATTTCTCGGCCAGTTCAAGACTAATGCTTTTTCGCGCTGCATAATCTAACACTTGTTCTTTGCTGATTCGGCCAACCACAAAATACTTACTTTCCGGCTGTGAGAAATAGTAGCCACTCACCGCAGAAGCTGGGAACATCGCAAAGTTTTCAGTCAGCTTCAGACCAATCAAATTTTCAGCATCTAACAATTCGAAAAGCTTAATTTTTTCACTGTGATCAGGGCAGGCAGGATAGCCCGGAGCAGGGCGAATGCCTTGGTACTGTTCATCAATCAGTGCTTCGTTATCCAATTGCTCATTGTTGGCATATGGCCAAAGTTCGGTGCGTACTTTGCGGTGTAGCCATTCGGTGCAACTTTCAGCAAAACGATCTGCCAATGCTTTTAAAAGAATAGAGGAGTAATCATCAAAATTTGCCTCGAACACTTTTGCTCTTGCATCAACGCCTTCGCCGCAATTGACCGCAAAAGCACCGATATAGTCTGGCTTCCCGCTTGCCTGGCTGGCCACAAAATCAGACAAACACAGATTAGGTCGGGTGTCGGGTTTTTGTGCTTGTTGTCGCAAGAAATGCAAAGTGCTTTGGCTATTTTCACCAACATTGACAATCACATCTTCGGCATGGCTTTGTGCTTGCCAAAAGCCAACCACGGCCTTGGCATGAATCCATTTTTCCGCAACAATTAACTGCAGCATGGCTTGCGCATCGGCGAATAATTGACTGGCTTGTTCGCCAACAATCGGGTCCGTCAAGATGGCAGGATAGCGCCCGGATAATTCCCAGCTTTGAAAAAATGGCGTCCAGTCAAAGTACGCTACTAAATCCTGTAATGGAATAGTATCGAATACTTGAATGCCTAGTTGATTTGGTGCAATCGGTGTAAATTTGCTCCAATCGATGTGTAGGCCATTCGCTCTGGCTTTATCAAGACTCACCAAGGCCTTGCTCTCTGATTTTTGTGCGTGTCGAAATCGAATCTGCTGGTAGTCCGCCACAATGTCACTGAGCAATGCTTGGTTCTGCTCTGGCTTACAAACTGCAGCAGCAATGCTTACCGCGCGCGAGGCATCCTTCACCCAAATAACTGGTGTTTCAAGATGCGGTGCAATTTTAAGCGCAGTATGGGCACGTGATGTGGTGGCGCCACCAATAAGTAACGGCAACTTAATATTTTGACGTTTCATCTCTTTGGCAAGATGACTCATTTCATCCAATGATGGGGTAATTAAGCCAGACAAACCGATAGCCACCGCATGATTTTCGATGGCGGCGTCAATAATGGTTTGCGACGGTACCATAACGCCTAAATCGATGATTTCGAAATTATTGCAAGCCAGCACCACGCCAACAATGTTTTTGCCAATGTCATGCACATCGCCTTTAACTGTTGCCATGATAATCTTGCCATTTGAACTACTGGCTTTATTGGGGTCTTTCAGCGCTTCGATAAAAGGCAAAAGATGGGCAACTGATTTTTTCATAACCCGCGCTGATTTAATAACCTGTGGCAAAAACATTTTGCCAGCCCCGAAACGATCACCAACAATATTCATGCCGCGCATTAAGATTTCTTCGATCACTTGCAACGGATGCGCAACGGTATGTCGTGCTTGCTCGGTGTCTTCAGTCACAAATTCATCTAAGCCATGCACCAAGGCATGTACTAAACGCTCATCAACCGCTAGTTCACGCCATGCAAGGGTGGCTTTATTGATATTATTTTCAGATTTGTCGGGTTTAAAACGATCAGCTTGTTCGAGTAGTTGTTCAGTGGCATCTGGGCTTTTATTGAGCACCAAATCTTCCACTAATTTTTTAAGATCGTCTTCCAAATCATCAAAAAGAGGCATGCCGCCAGCATTAACAATACCCATATCCATACCTTTGTTAATGGCATGGTATAAAAAAACCGAGTGAATACTTTCGCGCAGTGGATTGTTGCCACGAAAGCTGAAACTAACATTGGATACACCGCCAGAAACATGAGCAAGTGGAAATTTTTGCTTCAGTTGCGCGCACGCTTCAATAAATGCCACGGCGTAGTCGTTGTGTTGTTCGATGCCGGTACCAATGGCAAAAATATTGGGATCGAAAATAATATCTTCTGGCGCAAAATCAATTTTTTCTGTCAGTAATGTATAGGCGCGAGAACAAATATCAATTTTTTGTTGCAAGCTTTCAGCTTGGCCATATTCGTCAAAAGCCATGATAACCACGGCTGCACCATAGCGCTTCACTAAACGCGCTTGTTCTAGGAAAGCCTGTTCGCCTTCTTTCAATGAAATGGAATTGACCACGCATTTGCCTTGCACCCATTTTAGCCCAGCTTCCAAAACAGACCATTTGGATGAGTCAATCATGATGGGTACTTTGGCAATATCAGGCTCAGCGGCAACCAGGCGTAGAAAATGCACCATCGCGGCTTCGGAGTCGAGCATGCCATCATCCATATTGATATCGATGATTTGTGCACCATTCTCAACTTGTTGCTTGGCTACGTGTAGAGCTTTGTCAAAATCTTTTTGTAAAATTAATTTTTTGAATTGCGCCGAACCCGTTACATTGGTGCGTTCCCCAACATTGACGAAATTAATATTGGGAGAAATGACAAATGGCTCTAAGCCGGATAAGCGGGTAAGGGCGGGCAAAACAGGAATAGCTCTGGTCTGTTCTACATGCACAACATCAGCAATGGCTTTAATATGCTCAGGCGTGGTGCCACAGCAACCGCCCACAATATTTAATAAACCAGAACGTGCAAATTCTTGCAGTTGCTCAGCCATTTGCTCAGGAGATTCATCATAGCCGCCAAAGGCATTCGGTAGGCCAGCATTGGGGTGGCAGGATATATAGGTGTCGGCGCACTCACTCAACACATCCAAATGGGCACGCAAATCCTTGGCACCTAAAGCGCAGTTTAAACCAATAGAAATGGGTTTTGCATGACGCAACGAATACCAAAAGGCTTCAGCAGTTTGCCCAGAAAGTGTGCGTCCCGATCGGTCGGTGATGGTGCCGGAAATCATCAATGGCAGCTTACAACCTAGCTCGTGAAAGACTTCCTCAACCGCAAACACTGCGGCCTTGGCATTTAAGGTATCGAAAATGGTTTCAATCATGATGATGTCAGCGCCACCTGCAATTAAAGCATGCGTTGCTTCCATGTAATGTGCTTTCAAGGAATCGAAATCAGTGTTTCTAAATGCTGGGTTGTTAACGTCTGGACTAATCGACGCGGTGCGTGAGGTTGGCCCCAAAACGCCAACCACGAAACGTGGCTTATTTGGGATTTTAATTTCTATGGCGTCGCAACATTCGCGTGCTAATTGTGCTGCTGCAAAATTTAATTCTGCCGCAATATGCTCTAAGCGATAATCTGATTGTGAGCTTTGCGTTGAATTAAAGGTGTTGGTTTCAATTAAATCGGCGCCAGCTTCTAAATATTGGGTATGAATGTCAGCAATAATTTGAGGTTGAGTGATCGTCAATAAATCGTTATTGCCTCTAAGGTCTTGGGCGCAGCCACAACCATCATGATGCGTATGATCAGCTTTCACGATGGCATCAAAACCGTGCTTAAAACGCTCGCCACGATAATCCGACTCTTGCAAATTATGACGTTGAATCATGGTGCCCATTGCACCATCTAAAATTAGAATACGCTGTTCGAGTAGTTGTTTAAGTTGAGCAACACGCTCTGGGTTTTTCCAAACTAACATGATGTTTTTTCTGCCAATAACATAATTATTTCAAAATGAGGGGCGCGCCGCTCACGACTTACGATTTCGCAATGTTTAACGCTTAATCCGGCTTTTTCTGCAAAGCGGGTAAGTTCTTTTTGATTGAAGCCCAAATTTTCATGACCATAAGGTTCCACTGCAGATTGATGGCCGTGCTTTAGCAGGCAACTTAACAGCAATTGACCATTTGGTTTCAATACTCGTGCCGCTTCTTCAATCACTCGCGCTGGTTTTTTGGTATAACTTAATGCATGCATCATTAATACCAAATCAAATTGTGGTGATTCAAAGGGAAGGTCGTGCATATCAGCCTTCACCGCAGAGACAGTAGGCCACTTTTTTAATCGCTCAGTAGCTGCTAGAACTACTTTAGGGCTTGAATCGAGGCAAACATAGCGTTGTGCATACGGCGCAAAAAGTTCAGCCAAGACGCCATCGCCAGAGGCAATATCCAACACTTCACCTGGATCAACTAATGGCAATGCTGTTCGAGCCAAAGCCTCCCAGGTTCGCCCTGGTGAATAATGCCTCTCCATGTCGCCGGCAACCGTATCAGGCCAATTGTCATCGTTGCCACGTTGCGCTAATACTAAACTCAAACGCTCAAAGTCTTGCCGCAGCAGGGGGTCGTCTGTACCAGAACGAAGCGCTTGCCACAAACTATGCTCAGCGGGCTCTAAATCCTTATGGTTGAATCGGTAATAAGCACTCACGCCGGAGCGTCGATCGCGCACTAAATCGAATTCTTTAAGTTTTGATAAATGCGTAGAAACCCGGGGTTGCGCTAAGCCGGTTATTGATGCGAGCTCGGCAACAGTTAGCTCTTCGTGCTCCAATATTGCTAATAACCTTACCCGTGTAGGGTCTGCCAATACTTTCAAGCATTGCGACCAAGACTCTAAGTCCATAAAACTATATATCCTTTTATCATGATATAAAGATATATAAATTTTATAGAATTAGCAATACTATTATTTTTGGCGTTACTGGTTCATTTTGGTTAAAATATAAAATTATCTAAATCATGAGGTTGTTATGGATTTTAGTTTCACTGAAGAGCAATTGATGATTCAAGATGTTGCGCGCAGAATTGCTCAGGAAAAAATAGCGCCAAGTGCCGAATATTTCGATAGAACCGGCGAATTTCCGCTCGAAAATATTAAAATTCTTGGCGAAAACGGCTTAATGGGAATTGAAGTGCCTGAGGCTTACGGCGGATCTGGTATGGATCCAATTTCTTATGTGCTGGCAATGATTGAAATCGCTGCCGCTGATTGTGCCCATTCCACCATCGTATCGGTCAATAATTCCTTGTTCTGCAACGGTATTTTGAAATTCGGCAACGAGTCTCAGAAACAATTGTATGTTCGTGCCATTGCTGAAGGACGTGAAATTGGTGCTTTCGCCTTAACGGAACCGCAGTCTGGTTCCGATGCAACTGCGATGCGTTGTCGCGCGGTGAAACGAGAAGATGGCAAGTATGTCATCAATGGCAAAAAAAGTTGGATTACTTCTGGTCCGGTTGCTAAATATATCGTGCTGTTCGCTGTAAGCGCTCCAGAAAAAGGCGCCAAGGGCATCACCGCGTTTATGATTGATACCGCCAAGCCGGGTTTTCACCGCGGCAAAACCGAGCCAAAGCTTGGTATTCGTGCTTCGGCAACTTGCGAGATTGAATTTCAAGATTATATTGCTGAGCCGGAAGAGTTGTTGGGTTCGGAAGGTGAAGGCTTTAAGATTGCCATGGGTGTGCTTGATGCCGGCCGTATCGGTATCGCCTCACAAGCGGTCGGTTTGGCACGAGCGGCTTATGAAGCCTCTGTGGCTTACGTTAAGGAACGTAAAAGTTTTGGTCAGCCGATTGGTAGTTTTCAGATGATTCAAGCGAAGATTGCCGACATGAAATGCCGATTAGAAGCTGCCAATTTGTTGACCCTTCGCGCAGCTTGGGCCAAACAACAGACCGAGGTAAACGGTGGCCGTTTCAGCACAGAAGCATCTGTTGCTAAATTAACAGCCTCTGAAGCAGCGATGTTTATTACCCATCAAGCTTTGCAAATTCATGGTGGCATGGGTTATTCAAAAGAAATGCCATTGGAGCGTTATTTCCGTGATGCAAAAATCACTGAAATTTATGAAGGCACTAGTGAAATTCAGCGCCTTGTAATCGCAAGAAATGAAACTGGATTGCGTTAACTCCTTTGTATAAATTTTGAAACCTTAGAGAAGCTCTTATGACCGTGATTATCAATCCATCAACTTCAGCTATTAATGCCATTGCTGATCTGGTTGCCGAAATGTCTAGCCAAGGCGTTTTGGCTAAAGACTTTGTGCAAGCTATTCTTTCGCAGATATCTCTAGAAGATTTTGAACTTCAAGATCAGGCATCTTGGGTGAAAATTCTACATTCACTTTTTGAGGCGTCAAAAAATCGAACGCCAGGTATTGCCAATATTCGGGTGAATCAAGAGACTGCAGGCAATGTAGATTTAGCAAGCAATCGAAGCACGCTGGAAATTGTTTCTGATGATTTTCCTTTTTTAATTGATTCGTTCAAAATTGTGCTCGATAATCTTGGCATTTCAAGTTTTGCCATCGCTCATCCTGTGCTTTCAGTATCTCGAGATGCATCGGGCTTTTTAACATCTGTGCATGGTGATTGTGTTGAGTCGATCGTTTGGATGGAAATAGACCGTCAAACGCCTGAGGCTACGCAATCTTTAATCAGCGCAATTTCGCAAACTTTAGAAGACGTGCGAGTTAGCGTTGAAGATTGGCAGGCGATGCGGCAAAAAATGTTTGCGGTTGCTGACATTGTAATCGAGCAGAAAGACCATAATTGCGATATCTCGGCATCTGAAGCGCATGAATTTCTAAAATGGGCTGCCGATAATCACTTTACATTTTTAGGTTTTCGCGAGTACCGATTAGTTGGGCCTGAAGGCAGTGAAATGTTGGAAGTGGTTCCCAATACTGGCTTAGGCATATTGCGGGACAATCATCATTCGGCGCACTCACGGCCAGTGCAAACTTTAGGTGGCAGACAAAATCATCGCAGGGATCTATTAATCCTAACCAAAACTGCCGCACGAGCAACCATCCACCGCTCGATTTATATGGATTATATTGGCGTGTTGGTTTACGACCAAAATGGCAAGGCAATTGGTGAATATCGATTTATAGGGCTGTTAACCACGTCGGCCTATAATCGTCGTCCATGGGAAATTCCTGTGGTTCGTCAAACCTATGAAAAGGTCATGCAAGCTTCAGGTTTGAGCGTTGACGGGCACAGTGGCAAAGCCTTGCGTCAAATACTTGAAACTATGCCACGCGAAGAACTGTTACAGGCCACTCCAGATCAGCTTTTGCAGACTAGTGTTAGCATTTTAAGTTTGCAGGAACGATTCCGTCCCAAACTTTTTATTCGTAAAGATTCGTACGGCAGGTTTTATTCCATTCTGATTTACTTGCCTAAAGACCGCTTCAATACAGAAATCAGATCACGTATTGAAGACATGCTGATGACCGCATTGCAAGGTGATCGAATTGATAAAACCATAAAAGTTGGCGATTCACCTCTAGCGCAATTGCATTTATTAATTCGTCATACTGACCCACAACCCGTCATTTATGATCTTGATGCTTTAGAAGCTGAGTTGGCTAAAATCATTCGTAATTGGCGAGATGTTTTCCGTGATGCGTTAATTAATCACTTCGGCGAAGAACAAGGCATTGCTTATGCAAATCGCTATCTGTCATCATTTCCGCAAAGTTATGTAGAGTCCGTGACGCCCGAGCATAGCATTGAAGATATTGTTCAAATTGAACAATTGCAAAATGCTCAGGATCTTGGATTAAATCTTTATCTAAAAGATGGCGCATTGCGATTCAAGCTATACAGTGTTGAAAAAGAAATTGCTTTGTCTGATGCCTTGCCAATGCTTGAAAATTTAGGCATGCGTGTATTAACTGAAAACCCGTATGTATTAAGCATTGAGCAGAAAAAAGTAGTTATTCAAGATTTTGCACTGATGCCAGTATCGGCCAAAATTATTTTTGAAAACAGTGAAGTCAATTTCGAAAACGCATTCCGTGCGGTTTGGCAAGGCCAATGCGAAAGCGATGGGTTTAATCAATTAGTATCGCTTGCCGATTTAAGTTGGCGACAAGTTTCAATTTTGCGTGCTTATTGTAAATACTTATTACAAATGGATATTCCATTTTCGCAATCATATATGGAAGCTACACTGCAGGCTTATCCTGCCATTGCGCGTTTGTTGATTGGACTTTTCGATGCGCGATTTAACCCAGATTTAGTCAGTTCCAATGCAGATTTGGCGCCGTCATTAGTTCGCATGGGCGTTGATTCAGCAGAGCGCTATATGTCTAATTTCGTGGCAACGAAGCGTGAAGATCAAATTGGTGCCGTCAATAAATTACTGAATAAACAATTGGCAAAAGTAGCCAGTCTCGATGAAGATCGAATCCTGCGTTATTTCACATCAGTCATATCGGCCACCCTTAGAACCAGTTACTACCAGAGCTCTGAGCAGGATGCCAGTTTAAAAGATTACGTCAGTTATAAATTTAATCCATCGATGGTGCCTGATGTGCCAAAACCGGTGCCATACCGTGAAATATTTGTGTATTCACCGTTTGTTGAAGGCGTGCATTTACGTTTTGGCCCAGTAGCGCGTGGTGGCTTGCGTTGGTCGGATCGCCGTGAAGATTTTAGAACCGAAGTGCTTGGTTTAGTTAAAGCGCAAATGGTCAAAAATACCGTGATTGTGCCGGTTGGTTCCAAAGGTGGATTCTTTGTTAAAAAATCACCAGTTGGCGGCGATCGCGATGCCGTATTGGCCGAAGGAATCGCCTGCTACAAGCGCTTTATCAACGGCCTGTTAGATATCACTGATAATCTGCATAACGATGCAGTTGTGCACCCGCTTAATGTGGTTAGGCATGATGCCGATGACCCGTATTTGGTTGTTGCTGCTGATAAAGGTACTGCTACTTTTTCTGATATTGCCAATGGCATATCTGAGCAACATGGTTACTGGTTGGGCGATGCGTTCGCCTCTGGCGGCTCAGTTGGCTATGATCACAAAGGTATGGGCATTACCGCCAAAGGTGCATGGGAGTCGGTGAAGCGACATTTTCGCGCTCTGGGCAGAAATTGCCAGACCGAAGATTTTACCTGTGTTGGCGTTGGTGATATGTCGGGCGATGTGTTTGGTAATGGGATGTTGTTGTCTAAACACATTCAATTGGTTGCCGCATTCGATCACCGCCATATATTCATCGATCCAACACCGGATTCAGCAATTACTTTTGTTGAGCGTGAACGTTTATTCGCATTACCAAGATCAAGCTGGGACGATTATGATCGTGGTTTAATTTCGGCAGGTGGTGGCATATTTCCACGTTCGGCAAAATCAATTCCGTTAACGGCTGAAATTAAAACGGCACTATCCATTGATGCTGAGGTTATGGAGTTGAATCCACAAGCATTGATGAATGCGATTTTAAAAGCTCAGGTTGATCTGCTTTGGAATGGTGGTATTGGAACGTATGTTAAAGCGCAATCGGAAACGCATGCTGATTGTGGTGATCGTGCCAATAACGGATTACGCGTTAATGGCAATGAACTTCGTTGCAAGATGGTAGGTGAGGGTGGCAATTTGGGCATGACCCAAAAAGGACGTATTGAGGCGGCTTTTAACGGCGTGCTACTTAATACTGATTTCATTGATAATTCGGCGGGTGTTGATACATCCGATCATGAAGTCAATATTAAAATATTGCTCAATGCGGTCATGAAAGCCGGCAAACTTGATGCCTCGGCGCGTAATACCTTGCTCGCCAGCATGACTGATGAAGTTGGAGAGTTGGTCCTGGTAGATAACTATCGACAAAATCAAGCTTTAAGCATTATGGAGTCGATGAGTGTTGATCGAATAGGCTCTTTCACCCATTTCATACGCACTTTGGAACAACAGGGTTTGTTGGATCGTGCTATTGAATTCTTACCTTCCGATGCCGAATTAAGTGATCGCGGTGCTAAAGGGCAAGGTTTAACACGCCCCGAATTATCGGTATTGTTGTCTTACGACAAGATTGTTATTTTCAACCAATTACTTGAATCCGATGTTCCCGAAGATCCATTTTTATCGAAAGAATTGTTGCGCTATTTCCCGCAAGCACTGCAAGATAATTATGCCTCATATATGCAGAATCATCGTTTGCGCCGTGAAATTATAGCCACGTCAGTGACCAATTCTTTGGTCAATCGAATGGGTTCTACTTTCCTCATGCGCATGCAGGAAGATACCGGCAAAACACCAGCGCAAATTGCGAAAGCTTATACCATCGTCCGTGAATTGATGAAGGCTCGAAATTACTGGTCTGAAATTGATAAATTAGACGGAAAGGTCATTGAAAAAATTCAAATACAAGCCTTAACTGGTATTTGGCATTTGCAGCGTAATCTGACGCGTTGGTTACTCAGTAATCCTGGGCAGGTTCTTGATATTGCCAAAATGGTAGAACGTTACCAAGGTGCTTTCACTAAATTGTTAGTGGCTATCCCTTCTGTTGTAACGCCTTCAGAGCGCGAAAAATTTAATGTTGAAAACAGACGATTAAGCGCGCTTGGCATGCCAGAAACCTTGGCACACTTTATTGCTAGCATTCCTTACTTACATTCAGCCTTGGATATCATCGAGCAGTGTCGAATAGTCAACAAACCAATTGAAGTGGTTGCCAAAACTCATTTTGCTTTGAGCAATGAACTGCACATTAACTGGCTATTGGATAATGTTGAAAATTTACCAGTTACAGGTCGCTGGCAGGCGCAGGCGCGTGGTGTATTAAAAGATGAGTTGCAATCGCAACAACGACAGTTAGTGAATACCGTTTTGGCTAGTGCAAACCCAAACAAGCAACCCAATGATTGGGTTTCAGATTGGTTATCACGCGATGATGCTGCATTAAAATATACCTTGGGCATGTTTACCGATATGCGAAGTTTAAGCGAATTGGATTTCCCAACATTATCTGTTGCAGTCCGTCGCTTAGCGCAAATTGCATCAACCGGTACGCGCTAGTTTCATATGTTTAAGCACATCGCTTATGATGTGCTTAGCTTATCTAGGGAAACCATGTGAATCTTTCAGCTCAACCTAAAATAGCTTTCACGGCAAGTAAAGCCCCAAATGCACAAGCAGCACTCAATGTCTTGATTGAGCAATACGGACAATGTGAGCCAACTTCCGCGGAAGTAATTTGTGCTTTAGGCGGCGATGGTTTTATGCTTGGCACCTTGCATCGCTATGGCGTTTTAGGGATTCCTGTATTTGGTATGAAGCTTGGTAGTGTTGGTTTTTTAATGAATCAGTTCGTTGCAGAAGGATTGATTAACCGATTAAAATTAGCTGAGCGAAGTGTGATTCATCCATTAGAAATGACTGCACAAACCGAATCAGGTATGCAGCATAAATTTCTCGCTTATAACGAAGTATCTTTACTTCGGCAAACTCGGCAAGCCGCACAAATTGAAGTGTCATTAAATGAACAAGTGCGATTAGAAGAGCTGGTTTGTGATGGTATTTTGGTCTCAACACCGGCTGGCAGTACTGCTTATAATTTCTCTGCAATGGGTCCAATATTGCCTTTAGGCTCAGCTGTTATTGCATTAACGCCAATAGCCCCATTTCGGCCGCGGCGTTGGCGTGGTGCAATATTGCGTGCCGATACACGGGTTAAATTGCGTGTATTAGACCCATATAAACGGCCAGTCAGTGTCACCGCTGATTCGCACGAAGTGCGTGATGTAGTTGAAGTGATTATTAATGAGTGCGTGACTAATTCGGTTACCTTGCTATTTGATCCTGAGCATAGCCTCGATGATCGAATATTAAACGAGCAATTCACTACCTAATCTCAAACATTGAGACCGATGACGAGTATCCTAAGCGTATGACAGGACAACCAACATCGCATACCGAACAATCCAATGCCCAGCTAGTGGTAGCGATTACCGCGCGGGCACTTTTCCATTTAGAAGATGGACATCAATTATTTGAGGCGCAAGGCATAGAGGCGTATTCCAAATTTCAACGAGATCGCGAAAACGAGCTTTTAAATCCAGGCATTGCTTTTCCGTTAGTTGAGAAATTATTGGCATTAAATGTCGGTGCGCCAATTGAAAAGCCTCGTGTAGAAGTCATACTTTTATCTCGAAACTCATCCGATACTGGCTTACGAATTTTTAATTCGATTGAACATTTTGGCTTAAAAATTACCCGAGCTGTGTTCACCAGTGGTGCAGAAGTTTATCCCTATATCAAGCCATTTGGCGCACATTTATTTTTGTCGGCTAATCCCGATTCGGTTCGCTCGGCGCTAGAACATGGCGTAGCTGCTGCAACCATATTGCCTGCCATAGCCAATGAACAAACACACCCTGAATTACGCATTGCATTTGATGGCGATGCGGTTATTTTTGGCGATGAATCGGAGCGTGTTTCCCAACAAGATGGTTTGGCCGCCTTTCATGCCAATGAGGTAAAGCATGCCCATAAACCTTTAAATGGCGGGCCGTTTAAAGGCTTTCTTTCTGCCTTGCATGATCTGCAGGTGGATTTTCCATTGATGAATAGCCCCATTCGTACAGCTTTGGTCACAGCACGCTCAGCACCTGCGCATAAGCGGGTTATTCTCACCTTACGTGAATGGGGTGTTAGGCTTGATGAGTCTTTATTCTTGGGCGGGCGAGATAAAGGTCCGTTTTTAGAAGCTTTCGGCGCTGATTTATTTTTTGATGATTCCATTCATAATATTGATAATGCTAAAAATCATGTGGCATCAGGGCATGTGCCGCATGGGATATCCAATTTAAAATCTGAATAGAAAAGGCTATGTTATTTTTCAATGCAATTAGCCTTACTTGCTTATTAAAATTTCGAATAAAATTACCAACAGCTATCTTTCACTATTTGGGTTAAGCGCGCCGCTTCAGCTTTTTTAAAATCAGTGTTTTCGGCTGAGGGTCGGTCGGCATTCAACACGGCCTGTTTTTGTTTGGCAATCCAACGCTCACAAAGCGTCTTGCCTTCATAGCGCAGGCAAGAATCTTCTACCCAGCTACAGGCATTGGTAGGGCTTTGATAGCCTAGTACCCATAAAGGCACGCAACGTGGCCGTGGGTCGTAAAATTCCGCTTCACGGACTTTGCCGTCAAAGTCAGTGCATTGATAGAGATCTGGTGGCTGCCTGCGTTGTGCAACGAATGGAGCAGGTTGCGCTGAAGATAGTAATGCGGGCGGAGTAGATTTAATCGAATCTGATTTAGCTACAGGAGTGTCTTTGGGGCGAGCTCTCTTTGAGATTTCCTGCGTACTGTTTGGATTGCAAGCAATATCCTGTATGGCCACATTGCCCTTGGCATCCGTGCAACGATACACAGTCACTTGACTATTATTAATAGCAACTAGCACCGATGCATTGAGTAAGCAGAGCAGGGCTAGTAGGCTGTTAATTTGAATATAGCGCTGATTTTTTAGTCTATACATAAGACTAATTTACGCGCAAAAATTTAATTCGTCTTTATTCATTTGATATTTCAACGGCCCAGTCTTTTAATGCTTGTAAAATTAAAGCGTTATCAGGGTTGTTGGTAAGCAATAAATCACAATGCGCCATAAATTTCTGCACGAGTTCTGGAATTATGCGTTCTGCTTTATGTTTTTTCCACAGTACGTTTTCTTCATCATTCAGGTTTTCAGGCCAATTGCGGGCTTTGTAACGGAAATATAATTCACTGAGTCGAGCATCATTAAATACCAGAAGAGCTTGGCCTTTACTAGTTCGGGCTTTACTGAATTTAGCTTTGTCTGTTCTATCAAAAAAGCCTGAATAAAGTGCGCCATCGGGGTCGGAATTATCGAAATCTCGTTGTTTGCTGTAAATTTCAATCAGTTTAGGAATAATAATGCTTGAAGCAGCATTGAGTGCGGCATGTATCTCTTGTGCTTGTTTGAGGTCAATATTTAAACGCATAAAATCTGGCTTCAGCCCTAAAGTTTTAGCGTCATCTGGAGTAAATACAATAGGGCAACGATTATGGTGGATTTCTTTCAAGCCAATACGTGTTTCACCATCAGGCATTTGACTGAATTTAGTAAATATATTCTGTTCGATCTGCTCAACGGAATAATCAATCAATTTCAAAGCTTCAGGGCGAAGTTCTATAGCAATTGTTCGCGTTTTAATATGCGGATGAATCAATAGTGGCAACATCAAGCCAGTGCACGCTTGCGAAGCTGGAAATTGCCCGGAAACGTGCAAAATGCGTTGATTGTTATGAGCAGATAACTTATTGGCGACGACATTTTTATCGCGCAGTGAAAGTGCGTATTGCCATAAATCAGGGGCGCCATTTTTAATCAAGCGTGCCATATTAATTAAACTGCGTACATCCGATAAAGCTTCGTGCGCGTTGCCTTCAAAGGCATTATTGGCTTTGGCTAAATGCTCTAGTTTGAAGCTGGGCATGCCATCGTCGCGTTTTGGCCATTGTAAAATATCAGGACGCAAAGCATAGACCATGCGCATCACATCGAGCAAATCCCAACGCGAGTTACCGCCGGCATATTCACGCTCGTAGGCATCAAAAAAATTTCGATATAATCCAAATCGAATGAATTCGTCATCAAAACGTATGCTGTTATAGCCGAGTGCGCAGGTGCCAGGCTGGCTTAAGTTATCGTGCACCAGCGATAAAAAATCCGCTTCGCAGAGGCCATGTTGTTTTGCATATTGCGGCGTAATACCGGTGATTAAAGCCGCTTCCGGATCAGGCAAGAAGTCATCAGAAGGTTGGCAGAACAAAGAAATGGGTTCGTCGATTAAATTTAAATCAAGATCAGTGCGTTGCGCTGCAAACTGGCTAATGCGCGAGGTGCGCGGGTTAATGCCAAATGTTTCTAAATCGTACCAAAGAAAACTATCAGTCATAGCGTAATGGTTCAAGTTGCTGATGGATAAGTTCTGATGCTCGCACAAAATCCACGGCGTTGGTATCAGATTTCCCTTCAGTGAGCGTCTGTAAAATCTGACGCTGGATTTTCCCGCGTGTAAAGGCGGTGGCGTAATCAACGCGCTGAAAACTAACCATGGAATAGCGTGGTACAAATCGTTCAGGATGCAAATCAGCCAGCTGGCGCTCGAGTGTGCGCTGTAATAAGAACTGCGCGTCATCGACTTTATCGCGCATTTCAACATAATTTTCTAAAGCCATGGCCTGAATGGCGGCAGCATTATCCATTCTTGCTGCTTCAAACGCGGCAATGGCATCAGGCCAGTCAGCTTGTTGATCGATGGCCTCAACCATGGCCAAGCAATCCTCAAACGCACAATTCATGCCTTGGCCGTGGAAGGGAACCATCGCATGTGCTGCATCGCCCAATAAAACAATACTGTCTTGGTAATGCCAAGTATTTAGATACAAGGTAGACAATGAGCTTTCGGGGTTTTTACGCCAATCGTTATCGAAATCTTCGACTAAGTTCAGTGCGTCTGGAAAGTATTTTTCGAAAAAAACTCTTGCCTCAGCAGATGATTGAATGGCCGCGAAACTGGTCTCACCTTGTGCGGGTAGAAAAAGAGTTACGGTAAAGGTTTTTTCAGTATTCGGTAAAGCAATACACATAAAGCCACCGCGTGGCCAAATATGTAGGGCATTCGCGTCGAGTTTGAAGTCGTTATTATGGTCCGGTGCAATTTCCAGTTCGCGGTAATTATGGCCTAACGATTCAATTTTCTCCTCAATCAAATTCTGCTGAACAAGACAGTGACGTATCGATGATCCTGCGCCGTCAGAGGCAATTAATTGCTCATACGGTTCAAAATGGCTAAGCCCATCTTGGCTATAGTGAAATATCTGCTCTGCTACATCTACGTGTTCTATTTTAGCGCCAAATTGTATGTGTACACCTTGCTGTTCCGCCGCCTCAATGAGCGCTAAATTAAGTCGTCCACGATGGACTGACCAAATCACTTCGGAATCGTCTTTACCATAACGCAAGAAGTGATTGTTGCCTTCAATGTCATGCACCATTCGGCCACGCATCATCACCACCTGTCGCATAATTGCATCGTCCAAACCCGCTTGCTGCAAGGCATACAAACCACGGTAGGCCAAGGCTAAATTGATTGAGCGACCACTTTCCATGCCAGATTTTCTAGGGTCTGAGCGCTTTTCGAAAACTTTAACGCGATGGCCTTTTTGTACTAATAAAATAGCCAGCAATGCACCGGCTAAGCCTGCACCTATGATGTGTATATTTTGCGATTTCATGACAAATTTGCCCATTGTTTGATGCAATTAACAACATGAAAACAATCACTGAATTGGTTGTATAGCGGAGTAGGCGATAGGCGAATCACATCGGGTTCGCGCCAATCACCAATAATGTCATTGCTTTGTAAGTATTCAAATAAGGCACGACCATGAGTGCGTCCGGCTAAAACTCTTAAGGATAGCTGGCAACCGCGTTGTTCAGGGTTTTTTGGTGTAACACTTTTTATAACAGTACTTAATTCTTGCTCAATTAAGCTTTCAAGATAGGCGGTTAGTTGTATCGATTTAGAACGCAATGGTTTTAAACCGGCGGCTTGAAATATTTCTAAGGAAGCGCGCAATGGCGCCATGGCAAAAATAGGTGGGTTGCTCAGCTGCCAACCATCCGCGCCAGGAGCGCCTTTAAATTGCGGGCCCATTTGAAAACGCGAATCTTGCTGGTGCCCCCACCAACCATTAAAACGCGGTAATTCTGCTTGCGCATGGCGCTCATGCACAAATGCACCTGCAATTGAACCAGGGCCTGAGTTGAGGTATTTATAACTGCACCACGCGGCGAAATCTGCATTGCTGTCATGTAACTCAAGTGGCACATTACCTGCTGCATGGGCTAAATCAAAACCCACGGTGCAACCATAAAAATGCCCCAGTTCGGTTATCTCTTTTAAATCGAACGATTGCCCAGTGCGATACTGAACGCCAGGCCATAGAATCAGCGCTACGCGATGGCCGTGCTGCATCAATACTTGTTTTAAAGCATCTTGACCGATCAAACCAGTTTCAGGGTCAGCTTCGACTTCAATTAAACATTCCGCAGGATCGAAGCCGTGAAAACGAATTTGCGATTCCACTGCATAGCGATCGGATGGAAACGCACCTTGCTCAATAATAATGGCTGGTCGCTGTGCATTGGGGCGATAAAAACTCACCATCAAAAGATGCAAGTTGACCGTCAAAGAATTCATCGCCACCACTTCAATGGGCTTGGCGCCAACGCATTCGGCCAACAGATCACGAAGCTCGGTGTGATAAGGCATCCACGGGTGCTTGGCATGAAAGTGGCCTTCCACGCCAAATGTAGCCCAATCATCTAATTCTTGTTGAAGGGCTGCGCGCGTTGATTTTGGCTGCAAGCCCAGCGAATTGCCGCAAAAATACAGTTGTTGTACCCCGTTAATTTCCGGAATATGGAATTGATTTCTATAGCTCGCCAAAGCATCTTGTTGGTCAAGTTGTTGTGCGTATTGTGCTGAAAAAATGATGCTCATAGGTCGAAATGCCTAGCATGTAAGCCGAGCCAATTTAGCGCGGTATGGTGAAAAAGCTGCTGCTCTTGTTGCTCATTTAAGCCTTGCGCCAATATGCCAGAACCAGGCCGTTGTTCGCCCAAAGGGAATGGGTAATCAGTGCCTAACATCACGCGATCAATTCCTACGGTATCAATTAAATATTTTAAGGCGAGATTGTCATGCACACAGGAATCAAAAAAAAGTTGCGAAAAATATTTCCGTGGGTTGTGCGGGTTGTCAACTGCTACTAAATCGGGGCGCATGTTGAAACCGTGTTCAATGCGGCCGATGGTGTAGGGGAAAGATCCACCACCATGCGCCAGAGCGATTTTTAATTTAGGAAACTGCTCAAGCACGCCACCAAAAATAAGCGCACAAGCAGCGCGAGATTGTTCGGCAGGCATACCAACTAACCATGGCATCCAATATTTCGGCATTTCTTCGGTGCCCAGCATATCCCACGGGTGAACTAAAATGGCAGCGCCGAGATCTTGCGCGGCTTCAAAAAATGGCCTTAACTCTTCGGCATCTAAATTCCAATCATTAATGTGTGAGCCAATTTGTACGCCACGCAGATTTAACTGATCCATGCAGCGTTCTAGTTCTTGTATAGCCAGGCGCGGTGATTGCATAGGTACGGTGCCAATGCCGGCATAGTGTTTTGGAAAGTCACGGCAGGTTTCAGCCATGTGATCATTTAAACTTTGATGCAATTCTAAGGCGTGTTGCGCTTTAGCCCAATAACTAAACATCACCGGAACCGTGCTGATTACTTGCACTTGGATATCGAAGCGTGCGTAGTCGTCGATGCGTATTTGCGCATCCCAAGTTTTTGGCCAAATTTCACGAAAGAATTTGCCATCTTTATAAATACGATGACTGCCGTCCTCAGCATGATGAATAACTGGAAAGCGTTTGTCGTTATACTTGCTGGCCAAATCTGGCCAATCTCTCGGCATGTAATGAGCGTGTGTGTCGATTTTAAGCATAGATTTCATCGTTAAGTGTTGAGGTAGTTTGCTATAGCGAAGTAAACAGGTATGCCTATTGCCAAATTAAATGGAAATGTGAAGCCTAGCGCTGCGGTAATACATCGGCCAACATTCGCTTCCGGCATTGATGCGCGAATGGAAGCCGGTGCTGCAATATATGAGGCACTAGCCGCCATAGTACCGAACACTGCGGAGGTTGATGCATTCATGCCAATCCAATGGCCAACCAGCACCCCAAGTGTGCCATGCAAAAGTGGAACTATCATGGCGAAAACACTCAATCGAAAGGCTTCCCGACCAACAGCCCGTAATTGCCCTGCTGCTAGCATACCCATATCGAGCATAAACAGCATCAAGGTGCCCTGGAATAACTGGAAATACATGGCGTCGACATTTGCCATTCCATCTTTGCTACTTAAAGCGCCAATCGCTAGACCGCCTAGTAGCAGTAATGCAGTTTTGCCGGTGACTACTTCGCGCACATCATGCCAACGAATTCCTTGGGTTCCTTTTCCTAACGCTAATCCAATAAGAATGGCCGGAATCTCCATGGCTACCACCAGCGCCACCAAGACCGAATCGGCTGACTGTCCGCTACGCTCGCTAAATTGCTGCGCGGCAATGAAAGTAACTGCTGATACCGAACCAAAATGTGCAGCGATTGCTGCTGCATCGAACCGGTTATCACGGAGCCAGATTTTCGCCAAAAAATAAGCGCTGATGGCTGTCATCACACCAAGTAGTAACGTTGCAAATATATAAACTAATAGGTTATCGGGAGTTTCTTGGCGAAGAGCTACGCCACCTTTTAGCCCAATGGCTAACAACAGAAAAATCGATAAGTAGCTTTGAATGGCGGCAGGAATTTCCAAATCACTACGCAGACTTCGAGCAATAAGCCCTAGTGCGAATGCCAAGACCACAGGGGATAGCAGATTGGCGGCGAGTAGTTCTGTAGAAAACATCTATATCTCAAGATTCATAGTGCGCATATTTTTCAGGAAGCGTATGCAGTTCGCCACAGTTTTTACATGTTCTAAGTAGTTTTGACGAATAAAAGGTAGCAAATACGCCCGCAAATTGCGTTTCAATATTTTCAAGATGAAAAAAATGCTCATACAGTTTGGTATTGCATTTTTCACAGAACCACATTAATCCATCTTGTTCGTGCGCTAAACGCTTGCGTTCAATCACCAAACCAATTGAGTCAGGCATGCGCTGTGGTGAGTGTGGAACATGCGGTGGCAGGTAATACATTTCACCAGCTTTAATGGGCACATCGACAACCTTGCCATCAACTTGCAGCTTCAGCAACATTTCACCTTCCAGTTGGTAAAACCATTCTGGACCATCTTCGAAGTGGTAATCAGTGCGCGAGTTAGGCCCGCCAACCACCATTACAATGAAGTCGCCATCAATGATGCACTTATTGCCAACCGGTGGTTTTAATAAATGCCGATGTTCATCAATCCATTGTTGTAGATTAAAGGCGTTTAGCAACATGTCGAATTGTCCTTAAACGCTGCGATACATTTTAATTCAATAGCGATTGGTGTGGGCAGAGCGGTAATGCCTAAGGTGGTTCGGCACGGCGCGCTTTGGGCATCAGGAAAATACTCAGCCCAGATTTTATTATAGGTAGTGAAGTCGTTGTCCATATCCGTCAAGTACACGGTCACATCAACAAGATCTTGCAAGCCTAATTCAGAGGCATTCAATACCGCTTTTACATTAGCAAAAACAGAATGGCACTGCGCAGCAATATCGTAGCCGATTAATTCACCAGTGTCGTTATAGATATTGCCCGGAATCGAGTTATCAGTAGCCAAGCGTGGGCCAATACCTGAAAGTAAAAGTAAATGGCCAACACGCCGTGCGTGTGGGTAGGCGCCAACTGCTTTCGGTGCATGTGTGGTAACGATAGCGTTATGCATTGGCACGCTCAATGCAGTCAACAATGGCTTTTTTGTAGATAGATGAAACATCATGCCTACTGCCACTGTCACTGCCGTTGTTTAGAGCATGAATCTTGCCATCGTGCAGTGAATAAATCCACGCATGCACTTGAATGGCTTGGCCGCGTTGCCAAGCATCAACTAAAATGGTGCTTTGACACACATTAAGCGCTTGCTCAATAACATTTAGTTCGCATAAAGTACTGAGCCGCTTTTCCTGCGGAATATTTGATAAATCAAGTTGGTGTTTGTCCATCACATCAGCAACATGCCTTAGCCAGTTATCAGCAAGGCCAACACGCTGGCCGTCCAGCGTAGCTTTAATGCCACCACAGCCGTAATGGCCACAAACAATAATATGTTCAACTTTTAGCAGATCTACAGCAAATTGGATGGTGCTCAGACAATTTAAATCAGTGTGTACCACCACGTTGGCGATGTTTCGATGTACAAATACTTCGCCAGGCTGCATGCCGGTGATTTGATTGGCTGGAACGCGTGAGTCTGAGCAACCAATCCACAAGTATTTCGGTGATTGAATTTGTTCCAAACGTGAAAAGAAATTCGGGTCTTCGGCTAAAACATGCGTTGCCCATGCTTTGTTTTGGTCGAGTAAATGTTTTAGTTCTGACATATTTATGTACCAATTGAAATGGTTTTTGATTCAGTGAAAAATTTTAAGGCATCTAAGCCGCCTTCACGTCCGTAACCCGATTGTTTCATGCCGCCAAACGGCGTGCGTAAATCACGTTGTAACCAGGTATTAATCCAGACAATTCCAGTATCTAACGCAATAGCCATGCGCTGAGTGCGTTGGGTGTCTGTGCTCCAAACCGATGCCGCTAAACCATACTGCGAATGATTAGCCAATGCTAATGCTTCAGCTTCGTCTTCAAAGACGTGCAGACTGATAACGGGACCGAACACTTCTTCTTGGCAGAAGCGTGCGCTCATTGGCAAACCTTCAATAACCGTTGGTGCAATAAACCAACCATTGGCTAATTCATCATGTAACTGCAACGCTTCACCACCACAAAGAATTTGACCGCCTTCTTGTTTGGCTAGGTCAATGTAGGCAAGAATTTTATCGAAATGGATTTTCGACATCACCGGGCCTAAGCGCGTGCTTGGCTTGTTAGGATCACCTACAACAAGCGTTTGAACATGCTGTAGAAAATCTTTTTTGAATTGGCTGTAAATTGAAGACTGCACTAAAATGCGTGAGCCACATAAACAGATTTGGCCGCTGTTTTGAAAACTCAAGCGGGCAATATTAGCGACTAAATTATTTTGCGGCGCATCTTCGAAAATAATGGCTGGATTTTTGCCACCCATTTCTAAGGTCACCTTCTTGAAACTTTTCGCACATTCTATGGAAATCGCGTGTCCAACTCGCGTTGAACCGGTGAAGCTAATCGCACCAACATCTGGTTGAGCAACCAAGGCTTGGCCAACTGTTTCGCCAAGGCCATGAACAATATTCAAAACTCCAGCGGGTAAGCCGATGTCAATGCATACTTCTGCTAATAAGTTCGCTGACATCGGCGTGATTTCACTGGGTTTAGCAATTACACAATTGCCAACGGCGAGTGCCGGAGCTATTTTCCAGCTTAATAAATACAAGGGCAGATTCCATGGGCTTATCACGCCAACAACACCCAAAGGTTGGTGTAAGGTGTAATTTAAACCTGCTTCCGAATGAAAGGCTTGGTCAAGGCTTTGTTGGCAAGCCGCTGCAAAAAAGCGGAAATTTTCAATCACCCGTGGCATCTCGAATTCACGCACTATAGCCACCGGTTTACCAGTGTCTTGCGATTCGCAACGTACAAACTCATCGAATCGCGCTGCAATCCCGTCGGCTAATTTATTGAGCCACAGAGCCCGTTGGCTTGGCTTTAAGGCAGACCAAGTTGGAAATGCCTGTTGCGACGCTAAAACCGCAGCATCAATATCTTGTGCGTGCCCAGCGGGGCAGTGCGCGTAAACGCTTCCACTTGCCGGGTTGTATACCGATAACAAATCAGGGCTGTCTGATTGCTTAAATTGACCTGCAATAAATTGTTTGATTGCCATCATCGCGTTGTCCCTGTTATGGCAATAGGATAACGCATTCGATGATGTCGTTGTGCTTACAGAGATTTAGTCCGGCCGCCATCAACGGGTAAATTGATGCCATTGATGTAACCTGAATTTATATGGCACAAAAAAGCCACCGCATGGGCAATTTCTAAAGGTTCTGCAAACCGCGCAGCTGGAACCGTTGCCAGCATGCCTTGTGATACGTGCTCAATTGATTTGCCGGTATTGTTCGAACGCTCCAGCAGAATTTGTTCTAATCGTTGGGTTTTTGTGTAGCCAGGCAAAACATTGTTGCAGGTAATGCCATCGCCACCCAATTCAGTAGCCAGCGTTTTAGACCAGCTTGCCATGGCGCCTCGGATTGTATTGGAAACGCCAAGCATGGCAATAGGCTCTTTCACTGAGGTGGAAATGATATTAACAATGCGCCCCCATTGCTGTTTTTGCATATGCGGCAAAACCGCTTTTAATAATCGCTGCGCACTTAAAACATGCTGTTGAAATACAAGCATGAGTTGTTGATCAGTGGCGTTTTGCAACGCGCCGCCGGCGGGCCCTGCGCTGTTATTAATCAAAATATCAAAGCCGGTTTTTTGTATTTGATCGAGCACGTCGTCTAAATGTAAAACATCGGCTTGAATATAAGCATGCGATTGTGATTCTGTGCAGTGCAGTGTATTTAAGGCAGATTGCAAGGCCGTTTCACGCCTTGCTAAAAGGGTGACCGAAGCGCCTTGTGCTGCTAAGGCTTGCGCGCAAGCCAAACCAATACCTTCCGAGGAGCCACACACTAAGGCTTTTTTCCCAATCAAATTAGACGACATTAGTGTTTTGGCCCAATGGTGCGAATCATTTGAGGCATTAAATCTTCTAATTCCGTGCCTTGAGGCGGCTCTGTTTCATCGAGCCATATACCCATTTCCTCGGCATCATCATCGTCCATGCCATCAAAAGAACGGAAGTCTGCATCCATCAACATGCCACGTGCAATGTCTTCGCTTTCATATGTGAGTAATTCACCTGCGCTATCAAAAATAATAGCAATACCGCTTTCCATCACTTGCAAGCGTGCCCAAACCAATAAATGCTCTGGGCGTGCTAACCACCATTGCTCGCTGACCACAACAAATTCAGTATTTTCTTCTTCATTCATAGTTATAGACTCATTTTTATATTATTTTTAAATCAGACTTTCGTCATAACAAAGCTAAAAACACAGCCAATCAGCGATAACAACACAATCCAGCCAAAAATACCAGCAAGATTGCCGAATTGGTTGAGTGCTTTGGCTTGTGGATATTGCGCTTGTTTGAATCGCATCAGCCACCAAGCATAGGCTAAACCGCTGTGTTCGGTTCCTGGCGCAAAAGGAATTTGTCGATCAAGTTGTTCTCTGTGCGCCAATACCCGCATGCCTAAATGCCCCGGCAATGCTGAGCCAAAAACTCCAAGAAATGCAAACAGTATGCCGATCCACATTAGAACGTTGCCGAGCCAGGTGCGCGCGGGTAGGGAATGGCATCACGGATATTTTGTAAGCCGCATACATACACCACCAAACGCTCAAAGCCTAAACCAAAACCGGCATGTGGCACGGTGCCATAGCGGCGGAAATCACGGTACCAATCATAATGTTCGGGCTCTAAGCCAAACTGACGCATACGCGAATCGAGAACATCAAGGCGTTCTTCGCGTTGCGAACCACCGATGATTTCGCCAATGCCCGGTGCTAAAACATCCATGGCTGCAACGGTTCTGCCATCATCGTTTAAGCGCATATAGAAGGCTTTAATATGCTCTGGGTAGTTAGCCACCACAACAGGGCGACCTACATGAACTTCAGTGAGCCAACGTTCGTGTTCGGTTTGCAAATCCAACCCCCATTCCACTGGGTAGTCAAATTTATGCCCTGATTTTTGCAGTAGTATGATCGCGTCGCTATATTCAATGCGCTCGAATGGTAATTGGATAAAATTTTCCAATTTGGTGATTGCTGATTTCTCAACACGCTCTGCCAAGAACGTTAAATCATCCATGCGCTCATCTAAGACGGCCTTGAAAATATATTTCAAAAACGCTTCGGCTAAACGCGCATCTTCGTTTAAATCGGCGAAGGCGATTTCCGGTTCAATCATCCAGAACTCAGCCAAATGCCGTGTGGTATGAGAGTTTTCTGCGCGAAATGTTGGGCCGAATGTATAAACCTTGGAGAGTGCTAAGCAATAGGCTTCTACGTTGAGTTGCCCTGAAACAGTTAAAAAGGTTTCCTTGCCAAAAAAGTCTTTGCTGAAATCAACATCGCCTTTCGCCGTTTTAGGCAAATTGCTAACATCCAGTGTGGAAACACGGAACATTTGCCCAGCGCCTTCCGCATCTGAGGTGGTAATAATTGGCGTATTAATCCAATAAAAACCTTGCTCATGGAAAAAGCGATGCACCGCTTGTGACATGCAATGGCGTATACGAGTGACCGCGCCAAAAAGGTTGGTGCGCGGGCGTAAATGCGCTACTTCACGCAAAAATTCAAGGCTGTGCGCTTTGGGTTGAATTGGGTAAGTTTCTGGATCTTCAACCCAGCCTATTACCTCAATTGCGCTGGCTTGCAGTTCAAAGCTTTGGCCTTGGCCCGTTGAAGCAACAATGGTTCCGGTAGCTTTTACTGAACAGCCGGCCGTGAGTTTTTTTACTTCCGTATCATAATTAGCCAATTCTGCTGTGGCCACTACTTGAATAGCGGCAAAGCAGGAGCCATCGCTGATATTGATAAACGATAATCCAGCTTTAGAATCACGCCGGGTACGCACCCAACCTTGTACCGTAATGGATTCGCCAGCAGCTAATTTGCCACTGAGCACGTGTTGAATACTTGCCACAGCCATACTTGAAATCTCCGAAAATCAGTACCATATAATGCTATAGAATAACCGTTCACGCGGGATTCCCCAACATTGATGCTGAATATAGGGATACATAAATGAGTGTTTCATTAACAACTAGCGCTGCAGAGCGCGTTAAACAGTATTTAGAGCAAACGCCGGGCGGTATCGGTTTATCGGTGGCGGTTAAAAAAAGTGGCTGTTCCGGTTGGTCGTATGTGGTTGATATTGCCAAGGAAGCCAAGCCAGACGAGTTAGTATTTGAAAGCCATGGCATCGCGGTGCGCGTTCCGCAAGACTCACTTGAGCATTTGCAAGGCACAGAGATTGATTTTGTCAGCCAAGGCCTTAATCAACAATTTCAATTCAAAAATCCCCGAATGACGGGCGAATGCGGTTGTGGTGAAAGCTTTACCACCAATGAAGAGACTGCAAAATAAGCGATAAGTTCTTGTCTTAAAGGCATTTATCTGCAATAATACTGTCCTCTCGTCTAGGCGAGAGTTCTTGCTCCACTGCATTGTGTAGGGAGCTGATTGGCTAAATGCCAGTACATCCACAAGGAATTAAATTATGCGTCATTATGAAGTTGTGTTCATGGTCCATCCAGACCAGTCTGAACAAGTGCCAGCAATGGTTGAGCGTTACAAAGCCTTAATTGAAGGCTCAAACGGTAAAATTCACCGTTTAGAAGATTGGGGTCGTCGTCAATTGGCCTATTCTATTGAGAATTTGGTGAAAGCCCATTACGTATTGATGAACATCGAATGCGATCAAAAAGTACTGACCGAATTAACAGAAAGCTTCCGCTTTAACGATGCCGTGCTTCGTAACTTGGTATTGTCTATGGACGAAGCGGTTACTGAGCAATCTTTGATTATGAAATTCAAAGATGACAAAGGTGATCGTCGTCGTCGTGACGAAGAAAGCCATGACAGCGCTGGTAACGACGCTGAAGAAACCGACAGCGACGATGCTGAAACCGACGAATCCGTCGCCTAAGAATAAAGGAAGCCACTATGTCTAAATTTTTCCGTCGCCGTAAATTCTGCAAATTCACTGCCGAAGGCGCAACCAGTATTGATTACAAAGATTTGAACAACTTACGCCAGTATGTTTCTGAAAATGGCAAAATTGTTCCAAGTCGCATCACCGGTACCAAAGCCAAATATCAGCGTATGTTGCAAGCCGCCATTAAGCGTGCTCGTT
>JAGNUI010000150.1 GCA_017987065.1 Arenimonas sp. | reverse complement strand
TCATCAATCGTTTTGATGATGTTTACAAAGCTGAGCAACGCATTTTTAGCGCGAGCATTTAATTGCTCTTGAGCTTGAATGAGCTCCACGGCTTTCCATAAAGAAACAGCCGAATCATTGGCAACACGGCGTAACTCATCCAAGGTGCGATCGCCAATGCCACGTGTTGGCGTATTCACGGCACGCTCGAATGCGGCATCGTCATCGCGGTTCGAGACCAAGCGCAAATACGCCATGGCATCGCGGATTTCCATGCGCTCAAAAAAACGCTGGCCGCCATACACCCGATACGGCAAAGCTGAAGACAACAATTGCTCTTCGATAGCCCGTGATTGCGCATTATTGCGATACAGCACGGCGCAATCGGTTGGACTATTTCCTTGCCTTATGGCAGATTGAATTTGCCCGATGACATAGCGTGCTTCATCCACTTCATTGAACGCCACATATAAATCGATTAAGGAGCCATCGCGGTCTTCAGTCCAGAGTTTTTTGCCCAAGCGTTCTGGGTTGTGAGCAATCACGGCATTGGCCGCGGCAAGAATATTTCCTGTGGAACGATAGTTTTGTTCCAAGCGAATAGTCTGCGTATTCGGATAATCACGCAGAAATTTCTGCATGTTTTCCACTTGCGCGCCACGCCAGCCATAAATCGATTGGTCATCATCACCAACCACAAACACGCAACCATGCTGTCCTGCCAGCAAGCGTATAAACGCAAACTGCACGTTATTGGTGTCTTGAAATTCATCGACTAATATTTCACTAAAGCGTTGTTGATAATGCTCCAGCAGTGCCGGCACTTTTAACAAGGTTTCATGCGCACGTAATAATATTTCAGCAAAATCCACCAAGCCCGAACGCTGGCAGCGTGCTTCGTATTCTTCATACACTTGCAATTGAATGCGGGTAAATTGATCACCCATGCTGATTTGAATTGAGCTTGGACGACGCCCGGCATCTTTATGATTATTAATCCACCAGACCAATTGTTTCGGCGGGAAACGTGTGTCGTCTATTTGTAAATCTTGCACCACACGTTTAATCATTCGCAGTTGATCATCGGCATCCAGCACTTGAAAAGCTTCTGGCAAATTAGCTTCTTGCCAATGCAAGCGTAGCAAACGGTGCGCAATACCGTGAAAAGTACCCACCCACATGCCACGCGACCCTTCCGGCAACAACAAACCAATACGCGAACGCATTTCGGCGGCGGCTTTGTTGGTAAAGGTTACCGCTAACACGCGATACAAGGGCACAGCGAATACTTGATTAAGCCATGCAATGCGGCTGGTCAATACGCGTGTTTTACCTGAGCCAGCACCTGCCAGCACCAGATAATTGCCGCGCTCAGCACATACAGCTTCCCGCTGCGCTGGATTTAACGCCTCGATTAAATGCGATACATCCATTACTTGGTAGCGCTTAGGCGCTTCACACCAGGTAAGCGCAACACATAATCGGCGCCCATTAATCGTGATGGTGTGAAAAAGCCACCAATCGGGCGTTGCGCGGCCATTAATTTATTGACCACACCCAAGGCCGCTAGGGCGGTTAAAGTATAGCCATTGGGTGTTTTCAAAATACTCGATACTTGCCTGCCGGTGTTGTCCGTTACCTCGCCCCAAATCCAAGTTTCTGAATCTTTACGTTTTGCTTCGGATGGACCACGTACTTTTTTTGCCGCTTGCGCTTTCAAAAATTTTTGAATTAAAGAAAGATTCAACAAAGGCCCAAGCCGGCGAAGTTTTCGTAATTGCTCCACGGTGCTGGGTGGCACGCACATATATACTTCAATATTGGGGATGCCGGTTGAAACAAAGGCAGTATATACATCGCCCCAAGGTATGGTCATCGCTAAGCGCTGCTCGCCATTTTTATCGAAACTGCGGGTTTTCCAAGCTAGAGGCACTTTGCTCATCGCACCGTCAATACGCGCGCGCCCGCCTTTGCCTAAACCTTCAATGGCCGTTTTCGCGGTGCCAGGGCTTGGGCCGCCGGGCGCATCAAAGGCCAACACTAAATGCGTGGCATTCGGCAGTTCTAATTTTAGAATGGATGCCAAGCAATCGGTTGGCACCACATCAAAGCCAGCACCAGGCATCACCACAATGCCTTTTTGTCTAGCGGCCGCATCAAGTTGATGGCAATATTCAAAGACATCAATTTCGCCGGTAATGTCTAGGTAATGTGCCCCCACTTCCAAACAAGCATTGACCATCGGCGCGCAGGTTTTTGAAAACGGACCAGCACAGTGCAAAACCAGTTCTACGCCACGCAAGCCCATTTGTACTGCAGCAGGTTTGTCCAGACTAAAGATACGCGCTGGCAAGCCATATTTTTGTGCCAAGGGCTCAATGTTCGCTCTGCTTCGACCTGCCAATATTGGGCGCCAGCCTCTTTTTAAGGCTTCTTCAATAATAAGTTGACCGGTGTAACCATTGGCGCCGTAAATCATCCACTCCATTACTTCACCTTCAAGTGCATTGGGGCGGAAAGACTCATTAATTTTTTGAAATAAAAACTTGGCAAAAAGCGTTTGATGCGCCAAAGCATCGGCTCATTTTTAGTAGGAATAATTAGAAATTTCTTGTTTAATATATCGGCAAAAATTCGATCAGCCACTTGATCTAAACTGTCTGGTGAACGATCCATCATTTTTTGACCGAGATGTTTGATTTTTTCGGTGCCGACCGTGCTTTGCATTAAATTGGTTTTGAAAAAAGCCGGGCAAATAACACTGACCGAAACACCCGTGCCATGACACTCGGCACGCAATTGCTCTGAAAATGCCACCACCGCTGCTTTTGAAACACCGTAGGTCATGAGACCCGGCGCGCCAGCAAGACCTGCAAAACTGGCGGTACTCACCACATGGCCAGAACCGCGCTTAAGCATGGCCGGCAGAAATAAACGCGTGCCACGCACCACACTCAACACATTCACTTCCCACAACAGCCGCCATTCGCTGATTGGCGCTTCAAGCACATCGCCACCAGAGGCAATGCCTGCGTTATTAATTAAAATATCGGGCACGCCCCAATCAGCAAGCACTTTGTCGGCTAAATCCTGCATCGAATCATCATGACTAACATCAGCGCTGAATACCGCATGCCCAGCGCCCGACAAACTGGCCAAGGTGCCCTGCGCGCCCTCTAAATTGATATCGACGCAGGCAACTTGCATGCCGTGTTTGGCAAATCGAAGTGCCAATGCCTGCCCGAGGCCACTGCCCGCGCCTGTAATTAAGATACGTTGTGGAAGATTCACCGAGAGATTCCTTGATTATGATAGCCTTATCTATTGTAAGCGTCTAAGCCTATCCATGGAGTTAAAAATGTCGACGGATTTATTTGATTTAAGCGGAAAAACTGCACTCATCACCGGCGCTTCACGCGGCATTGGTGAAGCCATTGCCCATTTACTGGCGCATTATGGAGCGCACGTGGTGTGCACCAGCCGTAAAATCGATGGCTGCCAAGCAGTTGCCGATGCCATTGTGGCTAAAGGCTTAAGCGCGCAAGCCGCCGCCATGCATATTGGCGATGTCGATGCCATTGATAGTTTATTCAATACGCTCAAAGATCAAGGCCGGCACGTTGATATTTTAGTGAATAACGCCGCCGCCAATCCGTATTACGGGCCATTGCTCACAATGGATTTAAAAAGTTTTGAAAAGATATTGGAAGTGAACTTGCGTGGTTATTTCTATACCAGCCAAAAAGCTGCACAGCAGATGATTGGCAGTGGCGGTTCAATCATCAACATTGCCTCGGTAAACGCCAAACGCCCTGCGCCCGGGCAAGCGGTGTATTCACTCACCAAAGCCGGCATCATCAATTTAACGCAAGGCTTCGCCAAAGAATTGGCTGGGCAAAATATTCGCGTGAAT
>JAGNUI010000149.1 GCA_017987065.1 Arenimonas sp. | reverse complement strand
CGTTTAGTAGGCTCTGCAGCTGCGGCATTATTAGCAGCCCAAAACGGCGCCAATATTATCCGTGTGCATGATGTGGCTGCAACAAAAGATGCTCTGGCAATTCTAGCTGCAGTGCAGGCTGCAAAATGCAAGGATCATTCGAAGGCTTCTAAACCTGCAATGCAATGGCCGGATGATGATTGATTGACAGCTCTATGCGCCAACACGCGAGGGTCTATAACGTGGTGCCACAGCGGTGGAAATAAAGCCAACACAAACATAGCGGCGTAACCGCCAGGTAATTGCGGGGAGTCTTCAAAATGTCGCAAGATTGCGTAGCGCCGCTTTGGAAAGGCATGATGGTCTGAATGTCGTTGCAGTTGAAACAACATTAAATTCGACAAGGCATAATCGGAGTTCCATGAATGCAAATGCGTGGTGCGCTCATAACGACCATCGCTGAGTATTTTTCGTTCAAGCCCATAATGTTCGATATAGTTGATGACTTCTAGGGATGCCGCTGCGAAAAAACCTTGCAGTACAAAAAACATCAGGCCCATTGTGCCAAACGCAAAATAAAAACTCGCGCAGAAAATTAACCAAAGCAATGTCCAGCCTAGCAATTCATTGCGCCAATGGAAAACAGGTAAGTCAGATTTTCTCAATCGCTCGGCTTCTAGTTTCCAAGCATTTTTAGTATTCCGAAACATGGCCTGTGGCATGAAGGCCCATAAACTTTGGCCAAAGCGTGCGCTGGAGGCGTCTTCTGGAGTTGAAACATGCACATGGTGGCCGCGAAGGTGTTCGATTTTAAAGCCGTAATAACTGACTGAAGTGAGCAAAATGCCGCCAATGGCTCTCTCTAGCTTGGCATCTTTATGGATTAATTCATGCGCCACATTGATAGCTAAAATGCTACTGACGATGCCTTGTGAAAACAGCCAGCCAATGGTGCCGAGCCAATTTAAATCTTGATGAACAAACCAACGCGCGGACCAAATTAAGCTGGCTATTTGAACGGGCAATACCATTAGAGTGAGCGCTTTAAACCAAAACGTATTGCTGATGGCGCTTTCTTGTGACTTTTCAATATTGACTGAATCATGACCAAGCGCATAATCACAGGCCGGCACCAAAACAAACAGAAAAAACAAAGGATACCAAGCCATGAGATTTGGCATACCGGTTTTCAGACTAAGCCAAGCAGCAGTAGGTAACGTAACGGGCACTAGAAATACGAATAGGAAGCCAAGCGCTTTTAGTTTGTTCATACAGCTTTACCTAAGTGTTAGAATCACAGTTTACACAATACGCGATTTGATTGCTTACGAATGAATTGGCCCAATGCAGATGCCGATACCAGGCCTTTAGCCATTGCTATCATGGGGCCAACCGCTTCGGGCAAAACCGCTTTTGCTGTGGATTTAGCACAGCAATTAAATACCGAAATTATTAGTGTCGATTCGGCATTGGTTTATCGTGGCCTGAATATTGGTTCGGCGAAACCCGATGCAGAAACCCTAAAGCTCGCGCCACATCGATTGATTGATATTCGAGAGCCGCATGAGATTTTTTCTGCAGCTGATTTCGCAAACGAAGCGTTGCCTCACATGCAGGAACTGTCTGGGCAGGGTAAAGTGCCCTTGTTGGTTGGTGGCACGGGATTGTATTTCAAGGCGCTATTGAAGGGGTTGTCAGCCATGCCGGCCTCGAATCCTGATGTTCGCGCCGAACTTCAAACTCGCGTTACTTTAGAAGGTTGGCAAGCTTTATATGAGCAATTGCAGGCAGTTGACCCAATAAGTGCAGCGCGAATCCACCCCAATGATCCGCAACGGATTTTACGGGCTTTAGAAGTGTATTTGGTCAGTGGTAAATCCTTAAGCCAATGGCAGGCATCTTCCCAGCAACAGCCATTCCCTTTTCGAGTGCTTGAATTGGTGCTATCGCCCCAAGATCGGTGCGTTTTACATGAGCGAATTGTTTTGCGTTTTGACCAAATGCTTGAACAGGGTTTTTTGGCGGAAATGCAGGGTTTAATGAAAAATCCATTATTACACCCCGATTTGCCGTCCATGCGAGCTGTAGGATACAGGCAAGCGTGGCAGCATTTAAAGGGTGACATCAATTTTGATGCGTTTCGAAATTTGGCTATTATTGCTACACGGCAGTTAGCTAAACGCCAGCTGACATGGTTTCGCGGTCAGTCATCTTCACATTGGCTTGACCCACAAGCCCAAAAGGATGCGTTAAACTGTTTGGTGAGGAATTTCACTAACCGCATTGATAAATAAAATAATAGCCTCATATTTCTTAGCCTCATCCAAAATAATAACAAGGAGCATCATCGTGACTAAATCACAATCATTACAAGACCCATTTTTGAACGCACTGCGTCGCGAACGTGTGCCTGTATCCATTTTTCTAGTCAATGGTATTAAGTTACAAGGCACCATCGAGAGTTTTGATCAGTTTGTGGTGCTATTGCGTAACACGGTTAGCCAGATGGTTTATAAACATGCCATTTCTACCGTGGTGCCTTCTCGAAATGTTAAGTTGGGCCTTGCTGAGGATGACCTTGACGATGAGCAGACCAGCGAATAATTTTCGGGGCACTTGAACTCTTTAAATTTAGCCCAACATTAGTAACAAGTCGTTCAATAGAATTTGTTTTGGAGTATGTATGGCGTGGAACCAACCCGGCAGTGGTAATCAAGACCCTTGGAAATCCAAAGGCTCGAAAAACCCAGTCGACGATTTTATGTCCAAATTGAAAGACCAGCTGGGTCTTGGCTCGCCTAATTCCTCCGGTGCTTCCGGTTGGATTAAAAAAGGTCTGATTTTTTTGGCGTTGCTGTTGGTGTTCAACAGTTTCAAACTGATTGATGAACGCGAACGTGGCGTGGTCCTGCGCTTCGGACAATTTAATCGCATCATGACCCCAGGCGCCAATTTCAAATTGCCTTGGCCGGTAGAGACAGTTGCCGTGGTTAACGCCACCCAGGTTCAGACCGTAGAAGAAACTGTCAACGTGCTGACCAATGATGAAAACATCGTTGACATAAAATTCAATGCCCAGTACACCATCAGCGATCCGCGCCTTTACCTGTTCGGATTCCGTGACGACGTAGCCGCCGCCGGCGGACAGCAAGGTTCCGAGACGGTACGTCAGGCCGCAGAAAGCGCGGTGCGCGAAGTGGTCGGCAACAACACGATGGATACCACTCTGTTCGAGCGCGAACAGCTTTCCGTGCTGGCTAAAGACCATCTGCAGAAATCGCTCGACATGTACCAGACCGGCATCAAGGTTACCCAATTCAACCTGCCCAATGCCCGTTTCCCGGATGAGGTCAGTGATGCTTTCAATGAAGCCATCAACGCGGGACAGCAGCGGGATACCATCATCAACACGGCGATGGCCTATGCCAGCAAGATTGTGCCGGAAGCACGCGGTTCGGCATCGCGCATAAAAGCTGAAGCTGACGGTTACCTTAAAGCCAGTGTCGCCAAGGCAACCGGTGACGCTTCGCGTTTCCGGCAATTGGCAGATGAATATCGTAAATCACCCGAAGTAACGCGCAAGCGCCTCTATCTGGAAACCATGCAGGATGTGATGACCAGAAATCCTAAAATAATTTCCGAAAAGGGCAACATCTTCTATTTGCCTTCAACCGGCTCAAACGCGGCAACAGCCGCAGACTCTACCCAGACTCGTCCGAATCCTGCAGTGGTTAATCCGCCTGTAGCTGCGCCCGAGATCTCAGGCCGTAATGATGTCCGTCAAGGTCGGGAGGGAAACTGACATGCGCAATCCAAGCATACTAATATTCACCGCTGCGACAGCGCTTATTCTATTGCTGTCTTCCGCGTTCATCGTCAACGAAAGCCAAACCGCCATTGTGCTCAATCTTGGTAAAGTGGTGCG
>JAGNUI010000148.1 GCA_017987065.1 Arenimonas sp. | reverse complement strand
CAAAACTGTTAACGTTAAATCAAGTGGTGTTTGATAAAACCGGCACGCTAACCACCGGCAAACCCTGTCTTGAAAAAATAAATACTTTTAATAACTGCAGCGAACCTGAAGCACAGCAAATTGCTTACAGTCTAGAGCTCGGCTTAAAGCATCCTTTAGCGCAGGCTTTCCAAAAGCAAAAATTACCCAGCATCAATTTTGACAACATCAGCAATGTTCCGGGTCATGGTATTAGCGCCAATCTGAATCAAGACCACTATCTACTCGGCAAGGCTGCTTTCGTTGCCAAAGATCAACCCGACCAAGGCATTTGGCTTAGTAAAAACGGGCAAATTATGGCGCAATTTTTACTAACCGATGCCATCAAACAGGGCGCAAAAAAGTTACTGCAAACCCTACAAGCACAACAGTTTGAATGCCATTTATTAAGTGGCGACAGTCTCGATAAAGTCGAATCTGTAGCCAGCACACTGGCTATTTCACAGTTTCAAGCCCGAGCAACACCAGAGCATAAATTACTTTATCTGCAACAACTCCAAGAGCGTGGTAACCGCGTATTAATGGTCGGTGATGGCATCAATGATGCGCCGGTGTTGGCACAGGCTGATGTATCAATAGCTATGGGTTCTGGCGCCTACATCAGCCAGAATAATGCCGATATTTTATTACTAAACTCGAATCCTGAGCAAATTCAACAGGTGTTTTCAATAGCGCTGCATATGCAACATTTAATGCAACAAAATCTGCGTTGGGCAATTGGGTATAATTTAATAGCCGTCGGTTTTGCTTTATCAGGTTTTATACACCCAGGCTATGCTTCACTGGGCATGGCAGGCTCATCGCTTCTGGTCACGCTCAATGCTTTAAGGATTTATCGAATCAAATCATGAACATTCTATTAGCACTCATCCCTATTTCATTGCTGTTGTTAATCGTAGCCATTGCCGCTTTTTTTTGGGCGGTGCGTAAAGACCAATTTGAAAATTTGGATGCGGCATCTATAGATATTTTATCCGACGACAGCAAGCCTGATACAACACCTGAATCTGTAAAAGATGCCGATTGATTTAATTGTACTGAGCGCCGCTTTTCTGTCGGGCATACTCGGTGGCATTCATTGCACTGCCATGTGCGGTGGCATTGCTAGCGCATTAAATGCTCAGAATCGCAGCAGCCAATTTACGCACGCTATATTGTTAAATCTTGGACGAATAACTAGCTATACAGTGGCGGGCTTTTTAGCAGGCCTCCTCGGTGCAAGTTTTATCGGTGTGGTTAAAATCCCACAATTAGGCGCCATACTGCGCAGCTTGATGGGCTTTATTCTGATGATCATCGCCCTACGAATTGCGTTCCCACAAACCTTTGCTTTTACAAAAATTGGCAATGGTTTTTTTTGGCGGCAATTATCAAAAATTAAATCGTATTTGCCACAATCCGGTTATTTGCATTCGCTCAGTATGGGCGCATTATGGGGCTGGCTGCCATGCGGATTAAGCACCAGCCTATTAATGGCGGCTTGGTTTGAAGCCAGCCCATTGCATAGCAGTTTAATGATGTTGGCATTTGGCATTGGCACCTTGCCACTAATGATTACCTTGAGTTATTCCGGCGGCCATTTCATGCGTTATTTAGGCCAATCTAAGGTGCGCTATAGTTTTGCATTTCTGATTTTTAGTGCTGGCTTCATTACTGCAATCGTTCCATGGCTAATGCAATCGGCAACAACACATCATTTACTGGAAGCATTAGGTTGCCGCAGTTTACTTTAAGCCATTTTTCGGGGCAAGTTTTCATGCGCTAGAACATACAATTTTTCTTTATTAAGAATTTGTACTTCACGGCCATTCACCGCTATCAAGTCTTCATCTTGCATTTTACTTAAGGTTCGGCTCACTGTTTCAATTACTAATCCCAAATAACTGCCAATATCTTCGCGCGACATGGGAATCATAAAACGTTGATCGGAGCGGCCTAACAATTTGTAACGTTCTGCAAGCTGGTGCAAAAAAATAGCTACGCGTTCATGGGCATTTTTCTTGGCAAGAATTTCAGCATGTTTTTGATCACGATTAATGGATTGGCCAATAATTTTCAGCAATTGGTGTTGCAAGCTTGGCAATTGGCTTGCCACATGCTCAAGATCATGCAATGGAATTTCACACACATTCGCCAACGTTAGCGCAATGGAATCGCATGTGTGGGAATCTGTACCCAACCCATCTAAGCCTAGTATTTCACCTGGCAAATGAAACCCAGTAACCTGGCTGTCGCCGTCTTGGTTGTAAACAATCGATTTAAAAGCGCCTTCGCGGGCAACATAAAGACAATCGAGTTTTTGACCACTTCTAAATAGAAAATCGCCGCGCTTCATTTGCCTACGATTTTTAACGATGGTATTTAGCCGATCGAAATCTTCAGTATTAATCGTTGCGGGCAAACACAACACTTGGATTGAACATTTAGAACAATCGTTTTTATTACCGGTTATAGCGCGTAATGGAATGGCTTTATCCGTCATTATTTTTCCGCTGTCCAACGCACAAGCCAAGCATTTACTGAGTCGTGCCAGAGAATTGAATTTTGCGGTTTGAGAATCCAATGATTCTCATCCGGAAAATACAGTAACTGACTTTCAATGCCCTGCCGCTGCAAGGCCGTAAAAGCACCGATGCCCTGCTCAACAGGAATTCGATAATCGAGTTGACCATGAACCACCAACATCGGCACGCGCCACTGTGCCACGTGATTAACAGGGTTGTGGCGTTCAAAATTAGCCTGATTCTGATATGGCAGACCTTTCATTTCCCATTCAATAAACCATAGCTCATCGGTTGAATAACTCATCATTCGGCTATCAAATACACCCGAATGCGAAACCAAGCATTTCCATGGCGCGCTCCAGTTACCTGCAATCCAATTGGTCATATAACCGCCATAGCTGCCGCCCAATGCGCAAGCACGCTCACCATCAAGGAAGCTGTATTTTTTCTGTGCGGCTGCCCAGCCTTTTTGTAAATCTTCCAATGGCGCGCCACCCCAATCGCCTGAAATGGAATCAGTGAATGCTTGCCCATAACCTGTAGATCCGTGGAAATCGATCATCACCACGGCAAATCCTTGCCCTGCATAGGTTTGCGGATTCCAACGATAATGGAAATGGTTGCCAAAACTTCCTTGCGGGCCACCGTGAATTAAAAAAGCGACTGGATATTTCTTACCTTCCTGAAAATTTGCAGGCTTAACGACAAAGCCGTGGACTTTTTCACCTTTAGCACCGGTAAAGTTAAATTGTTCGGACTCCCCAATAGCGATTTTTGCCAACAACTCTGTATTGTTAACCGTGATTTGTCGTTCAGCGCCACCATGAACATCCATCACAAACAATTGCGCCGGTGACGACAAGGTGTCCCGCGTGATTGCTAACGTATCGTTGGCTAAGTCAAATTCCCCGACTGTGCCATTACCAGCAATTTGCTTGACAGCACCACTGGCAATCTCAATAGCAAACAATGGATGCTGGCCTACATCATCGCTAGCGGTATATAGCGTTTTTCCATCCAATGAAAGTTTCATAGAACCAGCTGATCGATCCCAGTTCGGGGCTATTTCGCGGGGTTTGCCAGTAGCCAGATTCATCGCCATAATGGCAAAGCGATCGGCTTCAAATCCAGGGCGGCTCATGGCGGTGTAATATAAATTTTTGCCGTCTTGAGAAAACAGCGGCGCTGTATCCCAGGCTAAATTAGCGGCAGTTAAATTTTTAGGATTGGTTTTACCGGCTGCATCTACGCTATACAAATCAAAATTAGTGGACCACGCTTCAGTTTTGCCAGCAATGCGCACTGAGAAAACGATTGTCTTACCATCCGGCGACCAAGTGAACTCATTGGCATCGCCAAACGGTTTAGAAGGCACAT
>JAGNUI010000025.1 GCA_017987065.1 Arenimonas sp. | reverse complement strand
TTTGCTTTCAGCTAGCTTAATTCCAGATCTGTCATGGTATTCGAGCACTTTCGGTCTTTGGCCAATTTGGCTATTGAGCATGCCAATCACAGCGTTTATGCGGTGCGTCTATTTGGCACGAAATCAATCATCGCTGAATCATGCTATCAATCAAACGCAAGTGCTTGTATTTCAGAAAAAACCAAGCAATATCATCGTACGAAAGCGAAGTCATTCAAAAGCCGCTTAAACAAAGCTAAATTGGTACTTATAAATATGGTATTTTCACCATTCAACTTTCTAATTTGAAATGGATGGCCGTGCCGCATTATTTTTATCATTCCAGTATGTATCAGCATTGCAAAAGGTGCGCAAGCCATGGATAAAGATCCATATCTTTGGTTGGAAGCGGTAACCGATGAAAAGGCATTGGACTGGGTGCGCGCCGAAAATGCTAAAACGCAGAAGCAGTTCACCGAAACCGCTGAGTTTGCAGAACTGCGTGATGATTTGCGTACCATCCTCGATTCGGATGCCCGAATCCCGGATGTAATCAAGCGCGGCGATTATTTTTATAATTTCTGGAAAGATAAAACCAATCCAGCCGGTGTGTGGCGACGGACCACATTAGCGGAATATAAAAAAGCACAACCGGTTTGGGAAGTGCTGATTGATTTGGATGCATTAAATAAGGCCGAAAATGCTGTGTGGGTTTGGCATGGCGCAACCTGTTTAAAACCGGATTATCAGCATTGCTTGATTGCTTTATCGCGCGGTGGTTCAGACGCCGATGAAACGCGTGAATTTGATTTGACTAGCAAGCAATGGGTTGAAGATGGATTTTACCGCCCGGAATCAAAAGGCGGCATGTGTTGGAAAAACATCGATGAAGTGTTTGTATATAGCGATTTTGGTGAAGGCAGCATGACCTCATCAGGATACCCGCGCATCGCTAAATTATGGCAACGCGGCACACCGCTAGAACAGGCTAAAGTCGTCTATGAAGGCACCAACGACGATATGTATATCGCGGCCTATCATGATGACAGCACAGGCTTTGAACGTGAGTTTGTATCCCGTACCCTAGCATTTTATAATGATGAGTTATACCTCATTAAAGTTGATGGCAGTTTGGCAAAAATCGATGCGCCAAACTCTGCGCAGAAAAATGTCCATAAACAGTATTTGATGTTGGAATTGCGTGAAGCATGGCTCGTGGCTGGCCAAAGTTATGTTGCCGGTTCCTTGTTGGTGGCGGATTTCGATGCGTACATGCGTGGCGTGCGTGAATTTACGATTTTGTTTTCACCGACCAATAATCGATCATTAGCTGCTTATGCATGGACCAAGAATTTCCTGTTATTGAATGTTTTGGATGATGTCAAAAATATAATCAGTGTGCTTGATCCATCCAAAAACTGGCAATCGCAACCCTTGCCGGGCGCCCCGGCATTTGGCACGCTTACCATTTCCGCGCTCGATGATGAAATCTGTGATCAGTATTTCTTGACGGTGAGCGATTATCTAACCCCCACGACATTGATGATAGGCGATGTGGCTTATGCGCCTGAAATCGTAAAACAACTGCCACATTTTTTCGATGCCAGTCAGCATGCAGTGAGCCAGCATTTCACTGCTAGCGTTGATGGTGAGCGCATACCGTATTTTATGATTTCTCCGAAAAATATGCCGCTCAATGCCAGCAATCCAACCTTGCTGTATGGTTATGGCGGTTTTGAGATTTCACTGACGCCTAACTATTCCGCTTCGGTGGGTCGCGCTTGGCTTAGCCGAGGCGGTGTGTTTGTAGTCGCCAACATCAGAGGCGGCGGTGAATACGGGCCGCGTTGGCATCAAGCGGCCTTGCGAGAAAAACGTCATCGCGCCTATGAAGATTTTGCGGCGGTGGCAAACGATTTAATCGCCCAAAACATTACCTCACCTAAACACCTTGGCATTCAGGGCGGCAGTAACGGTGGTTTGTTGATGGGCAATATGATTGCCCAGTATCCACAGCTTTTCGGTGCAGTCGTTTGCCAAGTGCCACTGTTGGATATGAAGCGCTATCACAAGTTGCTGGCCGGTGCATCATGGATGGCTGAATATGGCGATCCTGATGGTGATGATTGGAATTACATACAGTCTTTCTCACCGTATCATAATGTAAAAAATGAAATTACCTATCCGCCGGTATTATTCACCACATCCACTCGCGATGATCGGGTGCACCCAGGCCATGCTCGTAAAATGATGGCGCGCATGGCTGAACAAGCTCATGCCGTTTGGTATTATGAAAACATTGAAGGCGGTCATGGTGGCGCAGCAAATAATGAACAAGCCGCTTTTGTGCAAGCGCTAACCTACACCTTTTTGAAAGAGCAACTTTTCGCGAAAACTATTTGAGTAAACACATGTCTGCAGAGTCAGCAACACCGCCCGTCATTGTCAAAAAGCCGTATCAGGTCATCGCACCACATGGCGCTACACGCGTCGATGATTATTATTGGTTGCGCGATGATACGCGCAAGAACCCGGAAATGTTGGCCGTCTTGAACGCTGAGAATGCTTATGCTGATTCCATACTAGCGAGCTCTAAGCCATTGGCAGAAACACTGTACAAAGAAATTACCGGCCGCATTAAACAAGATGATTCTTCGGTGCCGTATTTCAAGCATGGCTATTGGTATTACAGTCGATTCGAAACCGGTAAAGATTATTCCATTATTGCGCGTCGCAAAACAACGATGGAAGCTCCTGAAGAAATCTTGTTTGAACAAAACATCATGGCCGCAGGCAAGGGCTATTTTTCAATAGGGGATTGGCAGGTGAGCCCTAATAATCAATTGATTGCATGGGCAGAAGATTCGGTTGGCCGTCGTCAGTATCAATTGTTCGTCAAAGATTTAGCTACCGGCAAAACATTTTCTGATGTGGTAGAAAACATTGAGGCTAACATTGTTTGGGCCGATGATAATCAAACACTTTTTTATATCGAAAAAGATCCAATCACCTTGCTTAGTAAGCGCGTTAAAAGCCATGTTCTTGGCGATGCCAATCACCTAGATAATTTGGTTTATGAAGAAGCCGATGACAGTTTTTACATGGGCATTTCGCGCACACGTTCGGAACAATATATTTGTATCACGGTTGAAAGCACAGTCAGCTCTGAGCAGCATTTTGCACTAGCCAACAACCCAACAAAATTCACGGTGATTGCCAAGCGCGAAAGAGATATTGAATATTCTGCCGATCATCTCAATAATCGCTGGGTGATTCGTACCAATTGGAATGCGCCAAATTATAAATTAATGACACTCGGCGACTGCGAAACAATGGGTAGCCGAAGCGATTGGCGGGATTTCATTGAACATAAAAGTGATGTGTTTATTGAAGGCTTTGAATTGTTCAATCTTTTTATTGCTATTGAAGAACGTTCCAATGCTTTGTTGCGAATTCGTACGCTAAGTAATGATGGTAAACAGGCATTCGTTGCATCCGATGAAGCAGCATACACCATGGACTTAAACATCAATGCTAGTCCGGATAGTCAATGGCTTCGCTATGCATATACATCAATGACCACGCCCAATACGATTTTTGAGGTGGATACGCAAAGCGGCGAACGAAAATTATTGAAACAAGACCCGGTTTTAGGTGGCTATAATCCAGATGATTATGTGACCGAGCGACAATGGGCCACAGCACGTGACGGCACAAAAATTCCGATTTCAATCGTGTATAAAAAAGGCTTCAAAAAAGATGGCTCGGCAGCACTCCTGCAATATTCTTATGGCAGTTATGGCTTAAGTACCGACCCACGTTTTTCCATCATCAATATCAGCTTGCTCGACCGAGGCATGGTGTATGCCATTGCACATATTCGCGGTGGCCAAGAAATGGGCCGTGCCTGGTATGACAACGGCAAATTGTTTAATAAAATAAATACCTTCACCGACTTTATTGATGTAACGCGGTTTTTGGTGAAACAAGGCTATGCCAATCAAGATCGCGTTGCGGCCTATGGCGGCTCCGCAGGTGGCTTGCTGATGGGCGCGATTTCTAATATGGCACCGCAGGATTACAAACTAATCATCTCGCAAGTACCATTTTTGGATGTGGTCACTACCATGCTGGATGAAAGCATTCCACTGACCACCAACGAGTTCGACCAGTGGGGCAATCCGGCACAGAAAGACTATTACGATTACATGCTGAGTTATTCGCCGTACGATCAGATTAAACATCAGGCATACCCCACTGTTTTTGTGGGCACTGGATTATGGGATTCGCAGGTGCAATATTTTGAGCCAGCTAAATACGTGGCTAAATTGCGTGATTATAAAACTAACGACAACCCTGTTGTATTTCGCGTCAATATGGAAGCCGGCCATGGCGGCAAATCGGGCAGATTCCAACGCTACAAGGAAACCTCCGAACAGTTCGCCTATATGTTGGAAGTGTTGGGGGTCAGGTAGCTGTAGGGGCGCTGCTTACTGCGCCCTGAAATAGGTTGCAGGTTGGGCGCAGCAAGCAGCGCCCCTAAAAGTCTCAGAACCAAGGGCGTAGCAACACCCCAACATCTTGGGGAAACCGCTATACTTTCAACATGAATAAAATCTCTCTTAAATTCGTATTAAGCGCGCTGGCTTTCTGCCTGCTGGTTGTTGCCTGTGGAAACAAAGGCCCGTTAGTAAAGCCTGAGGCGCAAACGACTGAGGCTGAGGCTAAGCAGTAATGCCGATACAGTTCAGCAAGATGCACGGTGCGGGCAATGATTTTGTTGTGTTGGATTGCCGTGAAAATAAGCAGTTGCCTGATTTCGACATCATCCGCCAAATGGGCGACCGGCATTTCGGCATTGGTTTTGACCAATTGTTGAGCATTGAAGATCCAGTGTCTGAAGGTGCGGTCGCGGCGTATCGCATACTCAATCAAGATGGTAGTTTTGCGCGGCAATGTGGCAATGGTGCGCGATGTGTGGCGCATTGGTTAGTGCTGCGTGGCTTGGTCTCGACGCCATCCTTTGCCATGGATAGCCCGGCCGGCTTAATACAAGTCACGCACGCTAATGGCTTGTACACATTAAGCATGGGACAGCCGCAGTTTGAGCCTGAGCGTATTCCCCTATTCGCCGAAAAAGCAAATTTAACCTATCAGTTGCCCATAGCAGATCAGCAAGTTACTTTTTCAGCCGTGTCCATGGGAAATCCGCACGCAGTGATTCAAGTGGATAATTGTTTCGATGCACCGGTGGCATTTTGGGGCCAAGCCTTACAGGCATCCAATGTTTTCCCGGAAGGAGTCAACGTAGGTTTTGCAGAAGTAGTCACTCGACAACATATTCGCTTGCGTGTTTTTGAACGCGGTGTTGGAGAGACTTTAGCCTGTGGCACTGGCGCTTGTGCCGCGGCAGTGAGCTTCATGCGATTAGGTTTAGTGGAGCGTAGTCTAGATGTGCACTTGCCAGGTGGCGTTTTGCATATTGAATGGCACAATGATGCTGCAGAGGTATTAATGACTGGTCCTGCGGTCTTGGTTTATAACGGAGAGTGGTTACATGATTGACGAACGACCTGAAAAAATGAGCGCCCATGATGTAGCTATTTGGTTGCGCCGACATCCGAATTTCTTAGGCCAATTCCCTGACCTTGCGATTAGCTTGGTGGTGCCAAAAGATGAAGGTAAAACTGCTGCATTATCTACTTATCAATTAGAAATTTTGCGCGATAAAAATAAGGAGATGACTCGGCGTTTGCACGAGTTAAATTTAAATGCTCTGGAAAATGAAAAGTTGAGCATGCATATTCATCAGCTTGCGCTTGCTTTGATGCGCTCGCAAAATCGAGCTGATGTGACCAATAATTTGGTCGCTTGTTTGACTGAGGATTTTTCAAGCGAAAGCGTTCGTATTATTAGCTTTGAAGCAGTAGCAGGCGTTACGGCTGAATGGTTCACTCATATGCCAGCCGATGATTTGCGGCTCGTTGCCTTTAAGGATTGTTTAGACACCAATGAACCATTGTGCGGTCGTTTGAATGCAGCTAAAAATAGCGTGCTTTTTGGTGAGTCAAGCACATTCACGCAATCCATAGCGTTAATTCCAGTCAATGGCATCGGTTTAATTGCCGTGGGTAGTGCTGATAATCATCGGTTTTATCCAGGTATGGGCACCTTGTTTTTGCGTTGGATTGGCGAACTTTATCAAACGGCATTGTTACAATTCCGGCGATGAGTGATTTGGCTTCTTGCATGAAGCAATACCTAAACTATTTAAGTTTTGAACGCCAGGCTTCCAAGCATACACTGAGCAGTTACGCGCGAGATCTGCAAGCATGGCAAGTTTATTGCAATACGCATCATTTACAAGATCCGAGCGCCGTGCAATTTACGCACGTGCAGCAGTTTATGGCGCAGGAACACCGGCGTGGTTTGGCTGCAAAAAGTGTACAGCGTCGTCTATCTGCGGTGCGTAGTTTGTTTAATTACTTAACGCGCCAAGGAATAATTAAAGACAATCCCAGCAAAGGCTTGCGACCACCGAAAGCACCACGAAAATTACCGCAAGTTCTTGATGTTGATGAGGCCGTGCGTTTGGTAGAATTGCCCACTGATGGCGTGCTTGGCATGCGTGACCGTGCCTTGTTAGAACTTTTATATTCTTCAGGTTTACGAGTCTCTGAATTGTGTTCGCTAACTTGGCAGAATCTGGATTTAGATGATTGTTTGGTGACTGTGCTTGGCAAAGGCAGTAAAACGCGACTGGTGCCCATTGGTAGCCATGCTATTACTGCGTTAAGAGCATGGCGTGAGCAATCATCTCCCGACTATAATGCACCCGTCTTTCCAGGTCGTGGCGGTGCTTTTATCAGCTCGCGCGCCATACAATTACGGATGCGGCATTTGGCACAACAACAAGGTATTTGGAAGCGCGTCTATCCACATTTGTTACGCCACTCTTTTGCTAGCCATATGTTGGAATCGTCCAGTGATTTGCGCAGTGTGCAAGAACTGCTTGGCCACGCCGACATTGCCACCACACAAATTTACACGCATTTGGATTTCCAACGCTTAGCTACGGTTTATGACGCCGCACATCCGCGCGCGAAACGAAAGAAAGAAAAAACATGAGCATTAAACCCACCGATATTATTCTGCACCGAGCCTCTCATAAACTAGAAGTCGCTTTTGATGATGGCTCCCGCTTCGAGCTACCCTGCGAATATTTACGTGTTGAATCGCCCTCAGCCGAAGTACAGGGCCACAGTCCAAGCCAACGTGTTTGGGTGGCAGGCAAAAAAGACGTCAATATTTCTGCAATAGAACCCATCGGCAATTATGCGGTCACGCTGCGCTTCAACGATGGCCACGATACCGGCATTTATACCTGGAGCTACCTAAAGGAGTTAGGCGAGGAATATGAAGCACGCTGGGCACGGTATTTGGCTGCTATTGAAAGCAAGGGGTTGAGCCGTGCTTAAGTGTCAAATCTGCTCTGCGTCATGAGATAATAAGCCCATGAACGATAAAACTACCCATTTTGGTTTCCGAGACGTGCCAGTTGCCGACAAGAAAAAGTTGGTTGGTGAGGTGTTTTCCTCGGTGGCGGCTAAATACGATGTGATGAACGATTTAATGTCGCTCGGTGTGCACCGTTTGTGGAAGCGCTATTTCACCGGCACATCTGGTATCAAGCGCGGCGACCGCGTATTGGATTTAGCCGGCGGCACCGGTGACATCGCCAAGTTATTGCTCGAGCGCGTCGGTGAAACCGGTGAAATTGTTATCGGCGATATCAATAAAGAAATGCTCAGCGTTGGCCGTGATCGCTTAACCGATTTAGGTTTGCTGAAAGGTTTGAGTTATGTGCAGCTGAATGCTGAAGCCCTGCCATTTCCTGACCATAGTTTCGATGCCATTACCATGGCCTTTGGGTTACGCAATGTCACCGATAAATTGGCTGCCTTGAAATCCATGCATCGCATTTTGAAAATTGGTGGCAAGCTGATGGTTTTAGAATTCTCCGAAGTGCAGGCCGATTGGTTCAAACCGATTTACGATTTTCATTCGTTCAAAGTGCTACCGAAGTTAGGCGCGTTCATTGCCGGCGATGCCAACAGTTACCAATATTTGGCTGAATCCATACGCAAGCATCCTAATCAAGCCGGTTTAAAAGCCTTGATGGAAGAGGCCGGATTCGAGCAATGTGCCGTGCGTAATTTATCCGGTGGAATTGTTGCCATTCATAGTGGCTTTAAGATTTAGTAAAGGATGCGTATGTTTAGAATAGTAGCGATCGCCATTGTCTGTGTGAGTCTAGTGGCGTGTAAATCAGAAAAAGAGAATGTTGCGAAAACCTCGAATGTGATTGATACCAGTGTTATTGCCGATCCGAATTCGTACGCGCAAACCGACAAGGTGCAGATTGAGCATATTCGCCTTAATTTAGCAGTCAATATGCCAGAGAAGATTTTGAAAGGAACGGCTGATTTAGAATTAAATTGGCTTGATAAAAATGCCAAAGAATTAGTTTTAGATACGCGCGATTTGCGCATTAGCGCCATTCAAGGTGGTGATGGTAAAACCTGGCGTAACTTAAAATATAAAATAGATGCGGCAGATCCTGAGTTTGGTTCTGCTTTGCGTATCAACATGCCAAAGCAAGAAAAGCGCGTGCGTATTTCTTATCAAACCAGTCCGGAGGCTTCTGGTTTGCAATGGTTAACGCCGGAGATGACCGCAAGCAAGCAACCGTTTATGTTTAGTCAATCGCAGGCCATTCATGCCCGTTCTTGGGTGCCATTACAAGATACGCCAGGCGTTCGATTTACTTATGAAGCAAACATTAAAACAGATCCGAGTTTGATGGCGCTAATGAGCGCAGATAATGCCATTGATGCTAAGCGCGATGGTGATTATCAATTTAATATGCCACAAAAAATCCCCTCGTATTTATTGGCCATCGGAGTGGGTGATTTGGTGTTTCAACCCATTTCCAGTCGTTCCGGTATTTGGGCAGAACCAACGGTTGCTGCAGGCGCCCGTGCAGAATTTATTGATACAGAAAAAATGATACAAGTGGCAGAAAAATTATATGGCCCTTATCAATGGGGCCGTTACGATATGCTGATTTTACCGGCTAGCTTCCCGTTCGGCGGCATGGAAAATCCCCGTTTGAGTTTTATTACGCCAACGGTCATCGTTGGTGATAAATCATTGACCAGTTTAATCGCCCATGAACTGGCACATTCTTGGTCAGGCAATTTGGTAACCAACAGCAGCTGGAAAGACATATGGCTTAATGAGGGCTTCACCAGCTATGTTGAAAATCGTATTGTTGAAGAAGTTTATGGCCGCGAACAAGCGGAAATGGAAAATGTAAACAGCCAGTTCGGCATACTTGCAGATATGAAAGATCTTGCGCCAGAGGATCAATTGTTGGCACTAAAGCCGCTAGTCGGGAAAAACCCGGATGACGCGCTAACAGAGGTACCTTATATAAAGGGCCAATGGTTTTTAATGTTCCTAGAACAACGTTTTGGTCGTGAAAATTTCGATGCATTTTTGCGTCAATGGTTTAACACGCACGCATTCACCAGCACGCACAGTGCTGAGTTCGAACGTTTTATTAGCCATGAGTTGCTAGAGAAATACCCAGGCAAAGTAACTGCCGAAGAAGTGGCAGAGTGGATGCATAAGCCTGGCATTCCAAGCACTGCAGAAGCGGCACAATCAAAACGCTTTGATAAAGTTGATAAACAACAAAAACAATGGTTTAGTGCTAACAAAACAGCTGCTGAATTAGATACCAAAGCATGGACATCGCATGAGTGGGTGCGCTTTATTGAGAAAATGCCTGAAGTTTTAACGGTTGAACAAATGGCTGAGTTAGATGCCGCATTTCAATTCACCGGCACGGCCAATCCTGAAATTGCACAACGTTGGTACCCATTAACCGTGCGCAGTAATTATTTGCAAGCTCGTACTGAGATTGAAGCTTTTCTTATTCGTGTTGGTCGTCGTAAACTGATTATGCCTACCTATGTGGAATTGGCTAAAACTGATGAAGGTCGCGTTTTTGCGCAAACTGTATTTGATAAAGCGCGCCCAGGCTACCACCCTATAACTACCGGTTCAGTGACAGAAGTTTTAGCGGTTAAGGAAGCACCAACGCCATGAAGAAAATCCTAATAGCACTATTCACCTTGTTAGCCTTAGGCATTGGATTTGTTTATGTATTTCCCGAGCAAGCACTGAAAGCAGAATTTGCTAGACAGCGATTAATTGCTGGCGCAGATGTACGTTACAAAGATGTTGAAGGCGAACGTTGGTCCTATCTTGAAGCAGGGCAAGGTGAGCTCATTGTTTTAGTGCATGGCTATACCGGTAGCAAAGAAAACTGGTTGCCAATTATGGGTGATTTGGCGAAAACCCATCGTGTGATTGCCGTGGATTTGCCAGGTTGGGGCGAAAGCACACCGAAAACTGGTGAAGATTATGGCCCGCTAGCGCAAGCCACGCGCTTGAAATTATTTTTGAAAAGCGAAAACGAGCCTGTTGCTTTGTTGGTAGGTCATTCAATGGGCGGCATGATATCAGGGCTATTGAGTGTTGATAGTCCGATGTTGGTGCAACGTTTGGTGCTGATGTCTTCGGCGGGTGTGAAATTTAGAGAAAATGAATTTGCGCGTAAAGTTCAGCAAGGCTACAACCCATTTGCAGCATATGATGTGGACTCATTTTTAGCGTTTATGCACGTTTATTTGTTCATAGATCCGCCATATATCCCGGAACCTTTAATCAAGGTTATGCTAAACCAACGCATCGCAAAAAAAGAATTTGAAGCTACCGTTTTCACCCAAATCCGCGAGGGGCCAGAAGCATTTTTGCTGGAACAATTCTTAACGCTAGTACAACAACCCGTAGGCTTGTTATGGTGCGATCTTGATCAAATTATTGATCCGAGTGCGGCACAGGTATTTTCAAAAGGATTAAAAACATCACAGATCACCATCTTGAAAGGATGTGGTCATATGCCGATGATGGAGCAGCCAAAGCCTGTTGCTGAGTTTCTGTTGCAACAATTTAAATGAGCTAAGCTGGGTTTTCCCAATTCAGGGCGGGTTTAATGCCATCTTACGTAGGGGAGGGTCCCAGACCCACCCCGAAATAATGCATTGCCTTGGGCGGGTCTAGGACCCGCCACTACATGATTCAAATTATTTGCTGTCAGGAACTTTGCCTGAATAGGGTATAGCGGTGGCGCCGGTCACTTTGCCGTTTAATTTGGCAGTGCTATGCACAAATAATTCAACCTCACGTTCAAAAACCAATGGGCCAAACACTTGAACATTCGGGCCAATGACGATGCGTGGCACTTTAGGTTTGCCCCAATTGACGCCCCAACCGGTTGGTTTGCTTACAGTAATGCCACCATTTACGATGGTATTTTCACCCAAAGTAATGTTGCCATTCACTGTTTCAATATTGCCTTGCACTTTCATGGCAAGCAGTTTTATATGGCCATTTACATTTTCAATGTTGCCCATAACCACACTATTTGCACCTATTTCGATTGAGCCATTAACCGCTTCAATATTTTGTGCAATGCGTAAATTGCTAACCCCAATAATTGCGCCATTTACCGTTTCAACGCTTCGAGCACTAACCCCATTGCGCAAAACGATTTCGCCATTAACCGTGCTAACATCGCCAACACTGGCGCCAGCATCAACGGTGATTTCGCCATTAACCGTTTCCACTGCTTGCGCGCTGGCCTTGCTTTCAATGCTAATCGAGCCATTGACGGTGCTAACCTCGCCATAAGCTTGGCCGGCTTTGGCGATGACGCTGCCATTGACCTTGGATAGCTCAGGTAAATCGGTATTGGCGTAGGCTAAGGGCAATGCGGATGCGAGTGCAATGGCTAAAATTAAGCGGTTCATAAATTATCCTCAGTGAAATATGGTTCAAGTATTACCTTGACTGCTAAAATTGTCATGTGCCGTTAGTTGGTAGGTGATTTGACCTATAGTTGGTCTTTGGGAGTAAAAGTGTTGAAACCGGTAGTTTTACTGATTCTAGACGGGTGGGGATATCGCGCTGAAACAGCAGATAATGCGATTGCTTTGGCTGATTTGCCGAATTGGCATAAAATGCTGGCCGAATGCCCCTACACACTGATTCATACGGAAGGCCGATTTGTTGGCCTGCCTGACGGCCAAATGGGTAATTCTGAAGTGGGTCACATGAACATTGGCGCTGGACGCATTGTTTATCAAGATCTCACCCGTATTGATGCCGCCATTGAAGATGGTAGTTTTAATGATAATGAAGCGCTTTTGTCGGCCATTGAGGCGGTTAAGCGTAATGGAAAAACCTTGCATGTTATGGGTTTGTTATCGCCAGGCGGTGTGCATTCGCACGAACAACATCTTTTTGCCTTTTTGCGCTTAGCTAAATTACACGGAGTCTCTCGAGTGCAGGTGCATGCATTTTTGGATGGTCGCGATATGCCACCCAGATCGGCAAAGCCAAGTCTTTTAAGTCTGCAAGCACTGTGCCTAGAACTTGCCCAAACCACTATTGCCTCTGTTACTGGCCGATATTACGCCATGGATAGGGATAGTCGGTGGGAACGTATGTTGCCGGCTTATCAAGCCATTGCACAGGCCCGCTCGGAACATGCTGCAGCAACGGCCGTTGAGGCGCTTGACGCTGCTTATGCGCGTGGTGAAAACGATGAGTTTGTTTTGCCTACAGTGATTGCGCCCAGCGTTGCCATGGCTGATGGTGATGCTGTCGTGTTTATGAATTTTCGCGCGGATCGCGCTCGGCAGTTGGTGGCCTGTTTAATCAATGAAGATTTCGATGGATTCGATCGCGAAACTCGCCCGCAGTTTTCGGAATTTGTTTGCTTAAGTGAATATGATGCCAATTTGAAAGCACAAGTTGCTTTTGCTTCACAGGAATTGCCCAATACCTTGGCAGATGTGTTGTCAGCCCATCAATTAAAACAACTCCGCATTGCTGAAACTGAAAAATACGCACACGTTACTTTTTTCTTCAACGGTGGTTTAGAAATGCCAGTAGCTGGCGAAGATCGTATTCTCATTCCTTCTC
>JAGNUI010000147.1 GCA_017987065.1 Arenimonas sp. | reverse complement strand
CTGGGCGATATAAACAATTCTTTACCTTGAATATAGACCGGCTCTGTAAATACCAACAACATGCGTTCGGCAACCAAGCGTGCTTCATTAATGTTGCGTATGCTGTTAAGAATCACAGCAAATTCATCGCCACCTAAGCGTGCCACTAAATCTGGTTTGCGTACACAGCGTTGGATGCGTTCGGCAACAATTTTTAAAAGTTCATCGCCAACCCAATGGCCCATTGAATCATTAATAATTTTGAAACGATCAAGATCTATAAAAAACACAGCGAATAAATGCGTTGGTTTCGCTTGATGGCGCGCAATGGATTGATTAAGCCTTACATACAGTTGGTTGCGATTGGCAAGGCCTGTTAGCTGATCGTGCAGTGCGTCGTGCTTCAGTTTGTGTTCGGCATCTTCGCGACGCAGGATTTGTTCACGCAAAGCTTTGTTGGTGTGTTCAAGCTCAGTAGTACGTTTCAGTACATTGGTTTCCATTTCAGAATAGGCATTTTTTATGCGCTTTGAGTTTTCAATTTTCTCAAGTGCTTGAGCAATATGAGTACTTACAAACATCAGTAACTCTTGTTCTTTAAAGGAATAAGCATCGGCACTGTCGTAGCTTTGCAAAGCAATGACCCCAATGGCTTTGCCGCCGATAATCAGAGGAACGCCCAGCCAACATTTTGGCGCATGTCCTCTTACCACGGTAATGTGTTGCTCTTTTAAACGCTTAATCTGAGTATCATTCAGTAACACAGGCGCTTTACTTGCCCATACCCATTCCGTTAATCCATTTGTTAGTGGTCTTGAGTCAACAAATTCATCAAATTCGTCAACACGGTAAGCAAAATTTACTTTTTTGTTTTCTTCATCAATAAAAGCCACATAAATATTTTTGGCTTCTAGCAGTTGACCAACAATCTCATGCATGGCTGGATAAAATTCAGCAATATTTTCATTTTGACTAGCTAAGCTAGTGATGTTGTAAAGTGCCGATTGAATTTTTTCAGAGCGCTGGCGTTCATGAATTTCTTGACTAAGTTTGGCCGTTCTCTCAACTACTTTTAATTCCAGCTCTTCAGTTTGCTCTCTGCGTGTTAAAGACTGGCGAATATGTTCTGCAACAAAAGTCAGCAGATTAATATCGTCTTGGTTGTATATTTTATCTGGCAGGTAGCTTTGCAACACAATACCGCCTACCGCATTGCCATTTTCTATCATTGGGATGCCAACCCAGTCTTCACTGTCGGGCCCAATCGCTAAAGAATAGTCGATGTTAAATTTTTCAATTAAATCCCGAGAGCGCCCCCAAGCAGGCTCTTTGGATCGCAACATAGCGAGCGCAATGCTGCCGGCCATTTGCTTCTTATCAAATTCAACATCTGAGTTGATAATGTCAGTATCTACACTATCTTGATGGTACAGAAATTGCATCGTTTCCGTTAAATGATTAAATCGAATGATGAAAATATTTTCCGCATAAACCAAGGTGCTAATAATTTCATGAAGCCGTTTAAATAGTATGGAAGGGTCGTGTTCTGAATAAACTAAATTACTAATATCAAATAAGGCTTGTTGTATTTTATGAGACTTTGATAATTGGATTTCTTGTTGATCAGCGTGATACTGGGTAAGCAAATATTTAATATGCTTGCTTGTAGCGCTAAGAATATCAAGCAAGATTTCTTTGTCAGACTCATCTAATAATTTTTTTGGTGCAATATCAATAATAAAATGTGAATTACTCACTTGGGCTAGATAGAATGCTTGGCCATAATCTATGCTTGAATCATTTTGAGCCGATTGTACAATTCGAGCCATTTCAAACTCTGAAATTTCAGGATAGGCTTGAGAGTTAACATTGGAAACAGTAACGACTAATTGCCAAAGGCATTGTGCATTTTGTGAAATGCCCACCGTTTTTAGAAAATCGCATAACAGCACCGCTACTGTTTTAAAATCTGTAGCTGCTCTGAGTTGCTGAAAAAATTGTTTTTTTAGTGAAATTTGCACTGGCACTCGGTATAACTCAACCCCTTGATAGCCGATACTAGCACTATGTCATAGTCTTTGCTAGAGTCAAAAATGATGGTGCAAGGCTGTAAGGTCGCGTTATTATAGGTAAATATAGACAGGAGATTTACATGAGTTTTCCATTATCTAGACCCCGGCGCATGCGCTATGCTGAATTTTCAAGACGCTTAATGCGGGAAAACTATTTACGAACCGATGATTTAATTCTGCCGGTTTTCATTCATGAATTAAATGAATGCACTGCAGTTGCTTCAATGCCCGGCGTTGAACGCCTGTCTTTAGATGCTTTGGTGCGAAAAGCAGAGCAAGCAGTGATTGCCGGAATCCCCGCTATGGTGTTGTTTCCAGTAACCGCTCCTGAGGCTAAATCTTTAGATGCGCGTGCCGCTTATGACGAAAACGGCTTAGCGCAACGCGCCATTCGAGCCATTAAAAGCCGTTTCCCTGAGTTAGGCGTTATTACCGATGTCGCCTTAGATCCATACACCAGTCATGGCCAAGATGGCCTGGTCAATGAACAAGGCTATGTAATCAACGATGAAACGGTTGAAATTTTAGTAGCCCAAGCACTTTCACATGCCTTTGCTGGCGCTGATGTGGTTGCCCCTAGCGATATGATGGATGGTCGAATTGGTGCCATCCGTGAGGCACTTGAAGAAGAGGGTTTTGTTAATACTCAGATTATGGCGTATTCGGCTAAGTACGCTTCGGCATTCTATGGCCCATTTCGTGACGCGGTCGGATCGGCGTCTGCCTTAGGTAAAAGCAATAAGTATTCGTATCAAATGGATCCTGCTAATTCCGATGAAGCGCTGCGCGAGGTGGCTTTAGATATTGAAGAAGGCGCCGATATGGTCATGGTCAAGCCGGGCATGCCTTATTTGGATGTAGTACGTCGAGTTAAGGATCGTTTTGAAATGCCAACCTTTGTTTATCAAGTGTCTGGCGAATATGCGATGATTAAAGCAGCCAGCCAAAATGGTTGGTTAGACGAAAAAGCGTGTGTAATGGAGTCTTTGTTGGCATTTAAGCGCGCTGGCGCGGATGGTATATTGAGTTATTATTCTTTAGATGCAGCACGTTACATAAAGGAGTGTCAGCATGAATCTTAAGCATCCCACTGCAACATTTGGCGTTATCGGGCATCCCGTCGATCACTCGTTGTCGCCATTTATACACAAAGCTTTTGCTAAGCAATGGTCCGCTAAATTGGACTATCAAGCCATTGAGATTGAGCCGAATCAATTAGTTGCGGGTTTAGCCAAGCTGGCATTGAATGACACCTATGGTCTGAACGTGACCTTGCCACACAAACGGGCTGTTTTGGCGTTGTGCCACTCACTGACTGAGCGTGCCAAACGTGCGCAAGCAGTAAACACGCTGACCTTAAAAGACGGTGCATGGCATGGCGATAACACCGATGGCGCAGGGCTTGTTGATGATCTCACGCAGCGTCACGGCATCGATTTACGAAGCCGTCGCACGTTGTTGTTGGGCTCGGGTGGCGCAGCATTTGGTATTGCCCCCGCTTTGCTGGATGCGGGAATTGCCGAATTGATGATTAGTAACCGTACGGCTAGTAAAGTTGATTCCCTCATTGACGCACTTGGTCAACCAAATCATGTGCATAGTCGCTATTGGGAAGATCTGGGTTCACTGGGGCATTTTGATTTAATCATTAATGCCACTTCGGCCGGCCGCGGCGCTGAAGCTTTGAAGCTTCCCTTCAATCTTTGCGCCGATCATACGGTTTGTGTTGATTTAAGTTATGGTCGTTCTGCCATTGATTTCTTGGCTTGGGCTCAAGCATCTGGTAGCGGTAGTATTTTGGATGGTCTTGGTATGTTGGTGGAACAGGCCGCTGAAAGTTTTTACGTTTGGCAGGGCGTGCGTCCAGAAACCGATGATATCTATACGCAGTTGCGGCATTTAGCTGACGGTGTTGGTGCCAGCGAGTGAC
>JAGNUI010000146.1 GCA_017987065.1 Arenimonas sp. | reverse complement strand
TTAGCCAAAAATGTGTCGCTTTCTATGCGCAGCCCGCAATGGTTTGTGCCTAAATTTATGTTTGGCACGCCTTCGGATGTAACTGGTGCTCGTTTGAATGTGTTGCCACGCAAGGCCAAGCAATGGCTGATGACTGGCATGCTGCGCGTTATGCAAGGATCGTATGCAAAGTATGGTTTGCCAGTTAATAAAAAGCCAGTTTTGAGCCATCACCCAACCTTGAATTCAGATTTGCTTGATTTCATACGGCATGGCCGCATTACGCCAAAACCCGCCATCAAATGTTTTGATGGAGAATGGGCGGAGTTTGTGGATGGCAGCAAACAGCGCTTTGATCGTGTTTGTGCGGCAACCGGTTTTTGGATAAGCTTTCCGTTTTTCGAGAAAAATTTTATCGATTTTCAACATGCAGAGAAAGTGCCGTTGTATCGAAAAATGTTACATGCCGACTATAACAATTTGTATTTTATAGGCTTATTCCAACCAACCGGTTGTATTTGGCCACTAGCCGATTACCAAGCATTGCTAGCTTGTGCTGAGATTGTTGGGCGCTATCATCGCCCCAATAATTTAAATCAGTTAATTGTTGACGAAATGCAAAATCCACATTATCGCTTCGATAGCGGTTCACGGCATTCCACGCAAGTGGATTATCATCTAATGCGCAATGAGTTAAAGGCTGATTTGAAGCAGCTTGGTATTGATATTGGTAAGCCGCCAATGGGCAATAAAAGCTTATATAAAAAGCCCTTCATTTTTAATTGAATTCTGGCCATTATTAACATACCAAATCAATGCCAATGCAATACCAAGACTAAATTCAACCAATAAGCCCCAATTTGTGCTAAATTCGGCCTGTCTAGCGGTTTAAGGAGTCAACCAGTTGTTGCGAGAATTGGCTATTTTGTGTCTTAGCTTTGCTGTAGTGCCCAATGCGTTAGCGGGTACTATCTACCGCTGTGTTGGTGCCGACGAAGTGCCGCAATTTTCACAAAGCAAAATTGCAGGTCTGCAGTGCAAAGCGGTTGCCGTCAACAAAGCGTTCGACCCACAAAAATCCTCCAGTGCATCCGTTGTATCAGCTGTGAAGGAAGGCCCTGTTGTCGTTGATGCTTCACAACAGTCCGCCAAACCCGGTGACGATATGCCCAGCGTTAAAATCACTGATAAGCAAGGAACCCGCGTCTCGAAGGGTACGGTTTATAAAAAGCAAGTTGATGGGGTTAATGTCTATACAAACTTAGGCAGCAAAGGCGCAGGTAGCCTTCATTCGAACTATTATGTGATTGAAAAATGTTATGCCTGCGGACTCACCAATACAATTAATTTTGGCAAGATTAAATTAAACACGGTCGCTTTTGCCACTGAAATTAGAGATTCTAGTCAACGCTTTGGTGTTGAAGAAGCCATTGTGCGCGCCATCATTCATGCTGAATCAGCGTTTCGCCCCAATGCTAGGTCGCATAAAGGTGCGCAAGGCTTGATGCAGCTCATTCCAGCAACGGCCAAGCGCTTTGGGGTTGAAGATGCCTATAATCCGAAACAGAACATCAATGGTGGTGTTCAGTATTTAGCTTTTTTGATGAAACGGTATAAAAATGATTTGAGTTTAGCGTCCGCCGCCTACAATGCCGGCGAGGGCGCCGTCGATCGATATAAAGGCGTGCCACCCTACAATGAAACCAAAAATTATGTCATTCGAGTCGGTCAATTAGCCGATCGATATCGAAAAGCACTCTAATTCAAACAATAAGCATGTGCTAACCGTTGTTTAAAAGGGGGCTAATCAATTACAATAATGCTCGTGTTCAGAGAAATCTGAGCCTTGCCCCTTTAATTCACGCAATTGGAGAGCCGAATGGCTAACCACGAAGTAAATACCGGCCGTCGCCGATTTTTGACCACGACCACTGCTGTAGTAGGCGCCATTGGCGTTGGATTTGCAGCCGTGCCGTTTATCAGTTCATTTAAACCGTCAGCTCGTGCTAAAACTGCGGGCGCGCCTGTCACGGTAAATATCAGCAAAATTGATAATGAGCCACAGATGCGCATCATTCAGCAATGGCGCGGTAAGCCAGTTTGGGTTTTCAAACGTTCCCCCGAGCAATTGGCGGTGCTGTCATCGTTAGATAGTCAAATGGTTGATCCTAAATCCGAGAACCTTGATCAAACGCCACTTTTTGCTAGGCGTGAAGCGCGCACCATTGCGGGCAAAGAAAATATCGCGGTCATTGTAGGTATTTGTACGCACTTAGGTTGTTCGCCTAGCTTTGTTCCTGAAGTAGTGCCACAAGCCTTTGATTCGGAATGGAAAGGCGGCTTTTATTGCCCATGCCATCAATCGCGCTTCGATTTAGCCGGCCGTGTTTTTAAAGGCGTTCCGGCGCCATCCAATCTTGAAATCCCGCCTTATCATTTTGCTGATGACACCACCATTATCATCGGTGTTGCCCCCGTAGGAGCCGCATAATGAATGTAATTGAGCGCACCGTCAGCACGGTAACCACATGGTTTAACGATCGCACTCCAGGCTTGATGCCTGCTTATAAAAAGCACATGAGTGAATACTATGCGCCAAAGAATTTCAATCTTTGGTATTATTTCGGCTCGTTGGCCATGTTGGTGCTAGTCAACCAAATAGTCACTGGCATTTTCTTGACCATGAACTACAAACCAAGCGCTGCAGAAGCATTTGCCTCGGTTGAATACATCATGCGTGATGTCTCGGGTGGTTGGTTGATTCGTTATATGCACTCCACAGGCGCATCACTATTTTTCGTGGTGGTCTATCTGCATATGTTCCGTGCCATGTTGTATGGTTCATACCAAAAACCACGTGAATTAGTCTGGATTTTGGGCATGCTGATTTTCCTCACTCTAATGGCAGAGGCATTCTTGGGCTATGTCTTGCCATGGGGTCAAATGAGCTATTGGGGCGCACAAGTCATCATCAATCTGTTTGGTGCAGTGCCTGTTATTGGCCCTGAACTCACTGAATGGATACGAGGCGATTATTTAGTCTCAGATGCCACCTTGAACCGCTTCTTTGCCTTGCATGTGATTGCTTTGCCATTGGTGATCCTATTATTGGTCGTGCTGCATTTGGGTGCCTTGCACGAAGTCGGCTCGAACAATCCAGATGGAGTGGATATTAAGAAAGTTAAAGATGAAACAGGCAAGCCAAAAGATGGTATCTCTTTCCATCCTTATTACACCGTCAAAGATTTGTTTGGTGCTGGCTTTTTCTTAACCATCGCAGCGTTTATACTTTTTTATGCACCAACCTTTGGTGGTTTGTTCCTAGAGCACGATAATTTTGTGCCAGCCAACCCGATGGTGACACCTTTGCACATTAAACCAGTTTGGTATTTCACCCCTTTCTACGCGATGTTGCGTGCAGTACCAGATAAATTGCTTGGTGTAATGACCATGGGCGGTGCGGTATTGATTTTATTTGGCCTGCCATGGTTTGACCGCTGTAAAGTTAAATCCATTCGCTATCGCCCAACCTTCCATAAAATTTTGTTGGCCTTATTCGTCATATCCTTCGTGACTTTGGCTTGGTTAGGTATGCAATCAGGTAGCACCTTGCAAACTTGGGTTGCACGCAGCTTAACTTTGTTTTATTTCGGATTCTTTTTAAGTATGCCTATTTGGTCGGCAATGGGCCAAACCAAAGAAGTGCCAACACGGGTGCCTGACCATGAATAAGCCAGCTTACTTAGTTCGCGCCTTTTTGGCGGCAATGTTATTGATCCCCGCTTTGGCTTCAGCTTCTTCTGGAGGCGCAGCCATGGAGTCCGCGCAGATAGATTTGGGCGATAAAGCGTCTTTGCAACGCGGCGCCGGCTTGTTTATGAGCTATTGTTCTGCTTGTCATTCCTTGGGTTATCAGCGTTATTCGCGCATGGCTGAAGATATCGGCTTAACGCAGGAGCAAGTTGAAAGTAATCTCATGTTCACCGATGCGAAATTTGGTGAGGT
>JAGNUI010000145.1 GCA_017987065.1 Arenimonas sp. | reverse complement strand
CCGAAACCGAGATGTACAAAAAAATTGCGCGCTTGGCTGCGGCGAAATTATCGCAACAAGCCAAAAACAAATCGATTGGCTTTCCGAATATAGTCATTCAAAACACCTAACCTTAGCCCTCAATATTAATTTTGGGATTAAATTTTTAATTAAAGAGAAAAATTATGAGCATTAAATCTGATCACTGGATCCGGCGCATGGCTGAACAGCAAGGCATGATTGAACCTTTTGAGCCGGGCCAAATTAAGACCAATGCCGATGGCCATCGTATTGTGTCGTATGGCACATCAAGTTATGGCTACGATGTGCGTTGCGCACGTGAGTTCAAAATTTTCACGAATATTAATTCCACCATTGTCGATCCAAAATCATTTGACCCAAGCAGTTTTGTTGATGTTGAGGCTGATGTTTGCATCATCCCGCCCAACTCGTTTGCTTTAGCACGTACCGTTGAGTTTTTCCGTATTCCGCGTTCTACCTTAGTGGTCTGTTTAGGCAAGAGTACCTATGCGCGTTGTGGCATTATTGTAAACGTGACGCCGCTAGAACCTGAGTGGGAAGGGCACGTTACGCTCGAATTTTCTAATACCACGCCATTGCCTGCAAAAATTTATGCCAACGAAGGGATTGCTCAAATGCTGTTCTTTGAATCCGATGAAGTGTGCGACACCTCTTATAAAGACCGTGGCGGTAAATACCAAGGTCAAACCGGTGTGACTTTACCTAAAACATAAAAGATTCGTTATTTCGAATAATATAAATGCGCTTCGGCGCATTTTTATTGGCATAAAAACAGCTACTTTGCAATTTATTTGAAATACTGTGTAAGAATTCAGTGTTTATTCCGACTAATCCTTGCAACAACAAAACTTGTTTGTTCGTACCAATACTTTTTAATGTCATTAACCTTAACGGAGTCTCATCATGAAAACAAAATCTTTAACTGCTTTGGCTTTAACTTCTACGGTTGCTTTTTCTGCCATTGCTTTTGCGGCGCAAACCAGCAACCCATTCGTAGCCAAGCCTCTCAATTCGGGTTATCAAGTAGCACAACAAACCGCAACACAACCGGCAAAACCAACTACTGCAGCACCAAAAACGACGCAGGCCTCTTGTGGTGCCGATAAAATGAAAGAAGGTAAATGCGGTGAAGGTAAATGTGGCGCTGAAAAAATGAAAGATGGCAAATGCGGTGAAGGGAAATGTGGTGCCGATAAAATGAAAGCTGGCAAGTGCGGCGAAGGCAAATGCGGCAACATGAAAATGACCGACGGCAAATGCGGTGAGCATAAAATGGCTGACGGCAAAATGCACAAAATGACCGATGGCAAATGTGGCGAACATAAGAAAGTGGATGGTAAATGCGGCGAAGGCAAATGTGGCGCGAGCAAAGACAAAGAAGCCAGCTGCGGTGCGGAAAAAAAATAATCTAAACGACAATGCTGGCGGTTTATACCGCCAGTATTTCTGGAGATCAGAGTGAGAAAAACAGCGCAAGGTGCAGGTTTAGGGTTTCGTCGTGAATTGCTAACTGAGCTATCTAGTTGGCAAGGCAAATCGGTTGATTTCTTTGAAATAGCCCCTGAAAATTGGGCAACGAATGGCGGACGGTTTGCTAAAGACTTACGCCGATTTACCGAGCGCTATGCGTTTGTTTGTCATGGTTTGTCGTTATCCATTGGCAGTACCGATGCGCTTGATGTGGACTTAGTAAAACGCATCAAACAATTTATGTCTGAGCACCGTATTGGACTTTACACAGAACATCTGAGTTGGTGTTCGCATAATGGTCATTTGTATGATTTGTTGCCGATTCCCTGCACACAAGAGGCTGTAGATTGGGTTTCAGCAAGAGTTCGGCAAGTTCAAGATATTCTAGGCATGCAGATCGGTTTGGAAAATGCCTCATATTATCTAGCGCCACCGGGTGCTGAAATGAAAGAACAACAATTTATTTCTGAAATCATTCGGCAATCTGATTGCTTGCTGCACTTAGATGTCAATAATGTGTATGTGAATAGTCAAAATTTTAATTTCGACCCGAAAGCTTATTTAGATGAATTACCGCTTGATAAAGTTTGTTATTTACATGTGGCTGGACATTATCAAGAATCAGATGGTTTTTTAGTCGACACGCATGGCGCTGATGTGATTGATCCGGTTTGGGATTTACTTGATTATGCGTATCAGTCGATGGGTGCAGTAGCCAGCTCAGTACCCACCTGTTTGGAACGCGATTTCAATTTTCCACCGCTTAGCGAATTAATGACTGAAGTTGAAATGATTCGCGCCAAGCAGCAAGCAATACACTCTGCCAATATAAAAAGGCGTGCCTAACATGCATGCAGCGCCACGTTCTTTACACAACTTCCAGCAAGAATTTTCTACATACTTGCGAGATCCAAAAAAATCACCTAGGCCGCAAGGCGTTCCAGCACGGCCAGCGCGCATCTACGAAGAATTATTGTTCAACAATATTTGCGGTTTTGTGGACGCCTGTTTTCCAGTATCAAAAAGTTTATTTTCTGAAAAACGCTGGCGCCATTTATGCCGAGGTTTTTTTCGTGATTGGCAAAGTCACACGCCTTATTTTAGTCAAATCCCCGAACAGTTCGTTCGCTTTATTCAAGCCAATGATGCTGCTTTACGTGTGCCTGCTTATTTGCCGGAACTGTTACATTACGAATGGCTTGAGTTAGAAGTGGAAACCTCAGAGCAAAGCAGTAAAGGCATTTCTGCTAGTCGTTTATTAACACTTAATGAAACCGTTCAATATGCACGTTATTGCTGGCCTGTGCATCAGATAAGCTCGGCTTACCGACCTCGAAAGCCGGTGCCAACCGTTTTATTAGTCCATCGCAATACCGATGATAAAGTACAGTTTGTTGAGATTAATGAAATCACCGCGCAGCTCTTGGATATATTGCAAAGTGGCGCAAAAACCGGCAATGAGGCCATCAAGCATTTAGCCAAGCGAATGGGCTATGCCAATCCTGAACCTTTAATGATTCATGGTCATGCGTTATTAGCAGACTTAATCCAACAAGAAATTTTGCATGGAAAATTATCATGAGCATTTTGCTAAATACGTCTAAAACCATTATCCGCGGCTTAGATAAATCATCGCCCTGGTTGGCATTATTGTTTCTACGTATTCTAATTGGTTGGGAATACCTTGAAGCAGGTTTAGAGAAGTTTAATGGTCAGAATTGGTTCACCGACATTCAAAGCCAATTCCCATTTCCATTCAACGTGGTGCCATCTGCCATTAGTTGGCAAATAGCAACCTGGTTTGAAATTATTGGTGCCGCTGCGCTGATCATCGGCCTTGGCACACGATTCTTTGCATTGAATCTTATTATCTTGACCATCGTAGCGATTTCTGCGGTGCATTGGCCTGCTGACTGGCAGACATTCGCAGAGCTGATGAAAGGCTATGTGATAAGCGACGACGGCTTCGGCAATTTTAAATTGCCGGTACTGTTTCTTGTGATGCTTATTCCATTATTATTTTTTGGGCCAGGTAAGTTGAGTGTTGATGCCTTTATTCGCCGCAAGTATATGGGCAAGTAAACCGAATTAGAATGAGGATCCGGGCTGGTTGAGGAATTCAATTTCTGCTGATGTGGATGTTCTGCCCAATACTCCGTTGCGGTGCGGATAACGACCAAATTGCTCGATAATCTCTTTATGTTTGAGTTCAAAATTCAAGTTCCCTTGAGCACCATTTTGAGTGAATAAATCCACCGCCATTTCATGAATAGCCAATGATTCACTGTGCATGAAGGGCATATACAAAAAACTGCGTTCCGAGCTGTTTAGTTTTAAATCATCGCCTGTTCTGATTGCTTCTTGCGCCAGCACTAAGGCCATGCCATCTTGCGCGAAGGCCTTTGCGCTATTGCGAAACATATTGCGAGAAAATTGGTCAAGCACAATGATTTCCGCTAAGCGGCCTAGCGCGGATTCTCGCCAAGTATGCAGTTCGCCTTGCG
>JAGNUI010000144.1 GCA_017987065.1 Arenimonas sp. | reverse complement strand
TAGAGACATATTCATAAGCGTTTGCAGAGCAGCTTAAATCTGGCTGAACTGCAATTTGCACATCTTGACGAGGGATGAAGCAATTTCTCATACGTATGCTCTCTTAGCCATGCCCGTTAAAAAAACAAGTCATGTACTATAAAAACTACGCTTATCTCTGCAGTCCTGCAAGTATTTTTTTGAGGTGTTTTCTATTGGTTTTGTTAAGCACTTAAAGTAATTAAATTTTAACAATCATAAATATATGATGTTTATCAATAGGTTACATATTTTCTAAATAATAGAAAAAAATCCATCTTTTTGTTTTATATACTATTTCTGAAATATTTCAATGCGCCGATTAAGCGCTCGCCCTGTTTTGCTTTGGTTGTTAGCAATGGATTTACTAGAGCCCATGCCTTTAGCATTTATTTTTTTTGAGCTTATACCGCCTGATTTAAATTGTGCAGCAACGGCATCCGCTCTTTTCTGCGTAAAAAGAACATTTTCTGGCTCGCTACCTGCCGCATCGGTGTACGCCTCAATGTGAATGGGCTTGCCATTTGTTTTGAGTTTTTTAGCCAGTTGCATTAAAGCCGTTTTTGCCGAGGCAGTGAGTGTGCTTGTGCCTGGCTCAAAAGCTGTGGCCGACAAAGTATATCGAGTTAAGCCAGCAACTATTTTAGTTTTCAGTAATGAATCCGGCTTGGCCAGCATTTGCGCCGATATTTCTTCTTCAAGGCGCTGTAATGCTAATTCCTTAGCTCGCGCATCGGAAACTCGCGTGGTTGGGCTATAGCTATCTTTAGCTTGCTGACTTGGAAGTTCCGTCTCTTGCTGAACTTGTTCTTGCTCCTCTTCGAAGGCCAGCACTTTAAGTCGAAGCTGCTCCGCTTCTTTACGCGCTAAACTGGCATCTCTTCGACTGGCTTCAACCAATATACCGTCATGTTCACGATCTAACTGCACCAATTGCGCCTGTAATTGCTCGGCCTTCACTGCAAAATCTGCGATTTGGGTTAGTACCGTAGCCTCATCAATGGCATCAGGAATATCTCGTGAGCGCACACTTGAAATACGTTCGATGGCTTGGCGAGCCTGCATCCGCTCCAAGGCGGCCACATTTGAAGGCAAGGATTCACGATCAAGCGCATCGAGCGTTAGTGTTAACTGGCTCACAGTTTCCATTGCGGTGGAATCCGCTGCTTTAATCATTCCAGCAAAGAATACCAAACACAGCAATACTAAAAAACGCCTCATTGCGCCTCCACTGACTGGCCCAACAACAAAGTACGCCTTAATTCTGCATTACTTGAAACTTTAGCTTCAACCGAATTTTTGAGCTGAATATATTCGGCTTGTCTGGTTGCCAGTTCCGCATAACGAATAGCGATAGCAGCAACTCGCGCACTGTCTTTCGCTTTGCGTTTGGTTTGAAAAGCCAAGGCTTGTTGGTATGACTCCTGCGCTTTTAAATAAGCCTCACTAGCCAATGTTGGGGCTTGCGCTGACGCTGCCACTTGCAAGGCTTTTTGCGCCTTGAGCAGAACATGATCCACCGTTTGGGGTTCAGGTGTCTGCGCAGCAACGGTGTTGATGTTCTGAATTAGTGCGAAACTAAGCAACAGAAACAATAGATGTTGGTACAATCTTAAATTCATGGCAATCTAAACTAGCTAAATACTTGCAATTGTACACAATAAAGCATTCATCGATTAGGTAAAAGGGGAATTATGGATATCGGATATTTTTTGAAATTGATGCGGGAAAAAGATGCCTCAGATTTATTTCTGACCACAGGCGCACCGGTTTATATTAAAGTTGAAGGCAAGTTGTATCCATTAGGCGAAAGTGGTTTGCCAACTGGCATGGTGAAAAAAATCACGGCCTCCTTAATGGACCAAGAACGCTTTGCCGTATTCGATCAAGAGCTTGAATACAACATGGCCATTTCATTAAAAGAAGCCGGCCGCTTTCGAATTAATTGCTTCAAACAACGCGGCGAGTATGCTTTGGTGATTCGTGCGATTAAAAGCGAAATTGCCAGTATTGAAGAACTGCAACTCCCTTTAGTTTTGAAAGATATCATAACGTCACCACGCGGTTTGGTTCTCATTGTGGGCTCAACCGGCTCCGGTAAATCTACAGCACTTGCCTCAATGATTGACTACCGCAATGAAACGCAAAGCGGACATATTCTGACCATTGAAGACCCGATAGAATTTTTACATAAACATAAAAAGTCCATCGTCAACCAACGTGAAGTCGGCATTGACACACATGCGTTTCATAGCGCATTAAAAAATGCCATGCGAGAAGCGCCGGATGTTATTTTGATTGGCGAAATTCTGGATGTCACCACCATGGAAGCCGCCATTGCCTTTGCTGAAACAGGGCATCTGTGTTTGGCAACCTTGCACTCCAATAACGCCGATCAAACCATCGATCGCATTTTGAATTTTTTCCCAGAAACAGCGCATAAAAATGTGCTCATGAACTTATCTCTGAACTTAAAAGCGGTTATCTCATTACGTTTAGTGATTGGTGTTGATGGACATCGAATGCCAGCCACTGAAGTGCTCATCAATACCCCAATGATTCGTGATTTGATTCGACGCGGTGAAATTCATGAAATCAAAGATGCGATGGATAAAACACTGGAAGAAGGCATGCACACTTTTGATCAGTCCTTATTTAAACTGTATAAATCAGGAAAGGTTAGCTTAGAAGAAGTGTTGGCCAAAGCCGATTCACGCGATGGTTTGGCTTTGAAAATCAGACTGTCTGAAGGTTCAGCAGCCGAACACGATCCTTACAGTGATGTTTTTTAATACCTAATTGGTAAGGGCGAATATCATTCGCCCTTACACGATACGAAATTCTTCAGGCGTATCAATTTGCCTCGCCGGATGCGCTTTAATAAATGCGGGCAGTTGTAAGCTGTTGCTAACGATGCGATTAACCGTTGGATAAGCATCCATATTTAAATTAAACCGATGCGCCGCGAAGGCATGTGGCACTAAACAGCATTCGGCCATGCCAGGTTGATTGCCAACAACGAAATCATCGGCCGTATTTTGATTGACCAGCTGCTGTTCAATGTTCGTGAAGTTTATGGCCAGCCAATGCCTTACCCAATCGGCTTTATTTTGATCATCAAATTGATGCTGCGATTCTAAATATTGCAACACGCGCAGGTTCATTAACGGCTGTCCTTCCGATGCAATATAAAGTGCAATGCCACGCACTTTGGCACGCGCTAGTGGCTCTGCGGGCAATAAGGCATTTTTAGGGAACACTTCATCTAAGTATTCGATAATTGCTAAAGACTGGCCAATTGCATTGCCGTTATGCACGAGTGTTGGCACTAATGCTTGCGGATTGAGCTGACGATAATCCTGCTGATGTTGTTGACCACCTTGTTGCAATAAATTGACTGGCTGAATCTGGTATTCCAAGCCTTTTAAATTAAGCGCGATTCGAGCCCGATAACTGGCACTAGAACGCCAGTAATGGAAAAGTGTTAGATTCGAATCAGCCATAATTAATTTCCTGTGTATTGGACCATACGTTGCTCAATGGCACCAAAAATACTCTCGCCATTTTTGTTGAGCATTTCAATACGAACGGTATCGCCAAAACTCATAAACGGTGTGCTCGGCTTACCATCGCGTAAGGTTTCCACCGTTCGTTGCTCAGCAAAACACGAAGCGCCTAATGAGGTATCTTCATTGGCCACGGTGCCGGAACCAACGATGGTACCCGCACTCAAAGGTCTGGTTTTCGCGGCATGCGCGATGAGTTGGGCAAAATTAAATTGCATATCAACCCCCGCTTCTGGAGCACCAAACCATTGCTCATTGATGTGAGTGAGCAATGGTAAATGCACTTTACTGTCTTGCCATGCATCGGCTAATTCATCGGGGGTTACCAACACTGGGCTCAAACACGAGCGCGGTTTGGATTGCACAAAACCAAAACCTTTGGCAAGCTCTGCCGGAATAAGATTGCGAAGTGA
>JAGNUI010000024.1 GCA_017987065.1 Arenimonas sp. | reverse complement strand
CCAACCACCCAGTCGTTCCAATTGGATTTAATGAAATCACTGTAATCAAACATTGGCGATAGCAAACTTTGTTCGCCGAAATATTGTTCTGGTCCGGCGCTGCTTTGAATGGTATCTAAAATATTTTCTGGCGCCACAGCCGCAGTTGGATCAAAGCGTACCCAACCTTCGCCTTCCAGCCACACTTCATTCCAAGCATGGGCATCTTTGTTATACAAAGTCCAATAGTCGCCATACGGATTTTTATAGCCCCCCACGTAACCGGTAACCACGCGACTAGGAATGCCGGCAGCGCGCATCAAAATCGCAAAAGATGAACTGAAATGTTGGCAAAAGCCTTTCTTATCAGTAAATAAAAAATCATCAATTGCATTGATTCCAGGCTCTTCGGTTGCCAAGGTGTAAGAAAAGTCTTGCTCAATCCACTGCATCACACGCGCAATATAATCACGATCGCTGTCTGATTCTGCTCGCCATTGCAATGCCAGTGCCTGCGTTTTTTTATTAAATCCTTTTGGAAAAGACAGGGCGCGTTGTCGAGTTTGCGAGTCTAATTTGGCATTGGAGTTTGGTTGCAAAATTGACATGCCGGAGTAGCGAGTGACTTTTTGTATAGCAAGATCTGAATAAACGGTGCCATCATTTGAAATGGAATAGTCACTGGCTGTGCTGTATGGCCAGTCTAGGCTAGGAATGTATTTTCTTTCCGTGGCTTCTAAACTGACATCATATGTGATGCTGTTAGAATTTGTCGCTTGTAGTAATGGCTGCTTAGTATTAGGGATGCTGTCTTGATTTTGGCGTGTCCATTGCAGGCCATCAAAATCCCATAAAACCGGGCCACGCCAATAGCGTTGGTCAGCTTTTGGGGTTTGATCTTTGAAGGTGGCACGAAATGCAATTCGGTCATCTGCCAGCGTGTCTAGCCATTGCCCTGGCCGCATGCTATCGCCTAAGCCAATACCTTGGTTTGATAGTGAGGGTAAGCCCCAAAGTGGCGAACTGATGCGTGGGAAAAGCCAGAACAGGGCAATGGCAAGTGGTAACGCCAATAAAATCTGAGTAGCAATTGATTTCAGTCTGTGCGAGAAATTCTCTTTTGGCCATATCATCCGGCCTGAACTTAAAACTTGTAACAGAAAAAGCCAAAACGAAAAATTGACGAGACACAAAACAACCGTCAATGGCGTTTGGCTGTTTAACAATGCGGCAAACGGCAAGAATAATGAAAAGCCAAGGATGGCGCGCAAATCGCGAATTGATTTTGTTTCAAAGCATTTCAGACCCATCATCAGCGCCAACATACTGGCCGCCACGTCACGCCCAAAACGCCCTCTAAATTCCAAAATCATTAAGGCAACCACTGCGAAAAGCGCGATAAATACAATAAGCCGATGCGGCGCTTTAGGTAGTACTGCACTAATAGCTAATATCACCAAAAGACAGAGCGCTAAATTCAACGAAAGCTGCGGCAATAAAGGCAATGCGGCAAACAAGCCGCATAGGCTGGCCGCACGACGGATGCTAATGACAGAATCTTTATTCATACGGCATCAGCGCCAGTGCTTCTAAGCACGCCTGTTTATGTTGGTTGCCTGAGGCGCTAGTCAATATTTGGTTTGGTAAGTGTAGTGCGAAGCTTAAATTTTTTTGACTGGCTTGTATCACCCAAAGGCATAGTTGCTCGATTCGCTGTTCATAGGGCAAGGCGCGAAGCGCGTGCCAATCAAGTACCAATTGTTCGGATTGCGCGCTTTCGTATTCGCGCACCTGCAGATTGCCAGTTCTGGCGCTAGCTTTCCATGCAATTTGCTTGCGGCTGTCTCCAGTCATAAATTCTCTAAGATGATGCGGTTGATCAGTCATTAGTTTGCTTTGGGAACCGCCGGCACCTTGCGCCGCACTGAAATGCTGATGTAAAGGCTGACCTTTGGGAGCTGGGTAAACAATAGTTTGTAAATGAATATTAATCGTGCTCCATGCTTTAACTAAGCCCAGTGGCTGCAAGGTAAATAATTGCACTTTATCGAAATGAATAAACCCTCTTTTTTCAGTAGGAATGTTAAGTTGGCTACTATTTTGTTCTTGGCTTAACTGTAGTTCGGTTTCATGATCTTTGAAACGTAAAACGAAAATAGGCGTATGGTTTTTTTTATTCTTATAAGAATTAATGGTAAATGGTAAGGCGCAGAGTTGCCCTGCAAAAACTGGTTTGACCGATTGCATTTGTAGGCGCAAACCAAGCAAAGAAAGGTGCGCAGAAATTAAGCTGTTGTTGCATGCGCTGATAATAATAAACCCAAGCAATAACGCGGCATTGTTGTTGTAATTTAGAGCGCCTAAATTTAAAACAGCCAGAGCAAACCCGACGAACAATCCAAAGCGGGTTGGCAGTACATAAATTCGCCGATTGCCAATTTCAAAGGGCATCACATCGCGCGGCCCTGACTTCATCCATGGCAAGGTTTGTAGCCATGCTTTAAATCGGAGTGAAATTTGTGCAACAAAAGGCATTTCAGTCAACGGCTACGGCCGCTAGAATGGCCTCGGCTAATGTTTTATTTTTACCTTCAATAGTGGGATGAATTCGGTGCGCCGTGGCGGCTACAAAAATAGCTTGTACATCATTGGCCGTTACAAAATCGCGGCCTTCAATAAACGCATGTGCTTTACTAGCCGCTAACAGTGAAATACCGGCGCGTGGCGATAATCCAACACGCACGCCAGAAAATTGACGCGATTGCGCAATAAGATTCTGAACATAATTAATTAAGGCGTCGGAGCAATGCATCTGTGCCACAAGACTGCGCAGTTGAATGGTTTGTTGCAAATTAAAATGTACGGCCATCGCGGTTTTATTGATTTGCCCGCTATTTTTCAATAGCGCCCGTTCTTGCTCTTGAGGAATATAGCCCATGTTAATGCGTAAGGTAAAACGATCCATTTGTGAGTCTGGCAATGGAAAGGTGCCAGCTAAATCGGTTGGGTTTTGTGTGGCGATTACGAAAAACGGATCGGTTAAGGTATACGTGTTGCCATCAACGCTAACCTGATGCTCGGCCATGGCTTCAAGCAGTGCGCTTTGCGTGCGTGGCGGTGCGCGATTGATTTCATCGGCCAGTAAAATGCTGGTGAAAATAGCGCCGGGGTGAAATTCAAAGCACCGTTTTTCCGGTTCAAAAATGGATACGCCAATAATATCCGACGGCAGTAGGTCGGTGGTAAATTGAACACGCTTGAAGCTTAGTCCTAAGGCTTGTGCCAAAGTTCGAGCTAACGTCGTCTTACCCAGCCCGGGCAAATCCTCAATCAGCAAGTGGCCTCCAGCTAAGAAGGCAATCAAAGAAAACTTAACTGCCTGTGGATTGCCAAGCACTTGCTGATTGCAAGCAACCATCAGCGCCGTTAATTCAGCGCGTATTTGGTTTGCGTCCGTTGAGGCTTGAGTATTCATAGTTATCTCAATCTAAATATCTCATTCTAGTGTGTAGGTGTCGTTATCGCGTTAGTTTTAAGGGTTTAATATTTAAATCAATATTATCAGTGAGATAGGATTATATTAATGCCCAATATATTGAGCTGCCGATCACTTCGTTATAAAATATAGCAAATCAATGCTGTTTTTGAACTCTCTATAAGCTTTGATTGACTTAGAGCGATGAATCCATTAAAATTTACCGCTTATGTCTGCCACCTTGCCCCCGCAATTAGATGTTTGGCGCATGGTGACAAACCAGCGTCGATTCGAAGGTACTGTTGCACTTGCGCAAATGTCGCGTTTGTCTTCAATACTAGCTGATACCGACGGTGAATGCCGATATGTACTAGAGTTTTACCGTGATCCTCTGAAAATTGATGTCTTGCACATGCAATTGTCAGTTTCTTTACCTTTAGTTTGTCAGCGCAGTTTAGAGCGCTTCCTGCATAAAGTTGAAATAGATCAGCGGTTTGGACTTATCAGCGATGAATCACAAGAAGCTTCAATGCTTGAGGGCATGGAGGCGGTTTTAATCGAAGGAAATGGCGAAGTTTCACCATTTCAATTGATTGAAGATGAGCTTTTGCTTGCGGTACCTTTGGTGCCAATTAATCCAAACGCTGCTGAATTGGATCCTAAATGGGCCCATGAAGAAGCGATAGAGGAACCCACCCCCAATCCTTTCGCTGCTTTGGTAGCGTTAAAGGGTATTAAGTAACATCGAATTTCGTTTGGAGTCTAACCATGGCCGTTCAAAAATCCCGTCGTACCCCTTCAACTCGTGGCATGCGTCGTTCACACGATTCGCTCTCTGCCAAGCAACTTGCAACAGACCCAACAACGGGTGAAACCCATATCCGTCACCACGTGACCAAAGATGGTTTTTACCGTGGTCGTAAAGTGGTCGACGTTAAGTCGGCTGTTGAATCCGAAGAATAAGTGCTTGCCCGCTTAGCGGGTATGCTCTATGGTATTTAAGGCGAGCCATGCTCGCCTTATTTATTGGTATTACTGAAGAGAGAACATTATGGCTATTTATTCACGTATTGCAGGTACCGGAAGTTATCTTCCTGAAAAGGTCTTAACCAACGCCGATTTGGAAAAGATTGTTGATACCAGCGATGAGTGGATAGTCTCTCGTAGCGGTATTCGTGAGCGGCATATTGCTGCAGAAGGGCAAACCACCAGCGATTTAGCCTATGAAGCATCTTTAAAAGCATTGGAAGCAGCGGGCGTCACTGCCGATGAAATTGAAATGATCATCGTTGGCACAACAACACCAGATATCGTTTTTCCCTCAACAGCTTGTTTGTTGCAAGATAAATTAGGCATTGGCGGTTGTGCTGCGTTTGATGTCAATGCAGCATGTTCTGGATTTATATTTGCATTGAGTGTTGCTGACCAATACATCAGATCCGGTGCAGTCAAAAATGTCTTAGTCGTTGGTTCTGAAACGCTAACACGCTTAGTTGATTGGACTGATCGCGCAACCTGTGTTTTATTCGGTGATGGCGCTGGCGCCGTTGTGCTTAAAGCAGATTCCGAAGCAGGTATTTTATCAACCCATTTGCATTCGGATGGTCGTAAAAAAGAATTACTGATGTGCCCAGTGGGACCTTCCAAAGGTTTTGATATGAATTTGCCGAATGCCGGCGTGAAAATTCATATGGCCGGTAGCGATGTCTTTAAACATGCAGTTAAGGCCTTGGATTCGGTCGTTGATGAAACACTCAACGCCAATGGTTTAGCTAAATCTGATTTAGATTGGTTAATCCCGCATCAAGCAAATTTGCGGATTATTGAAGCAACCGCCAAGCGATTAGACATGTCGATGGATAACGTCATCATCACCGTTGATAAAACTGGCAATACTTCTTCAGGCTCCGTGCCCATTGCGTTAGATCTTGCGGTGCGTTCCGGAAAGATCCAACGTGGCCAACTTATGTTGCTCGAGGCATTTGGTGGTGGCTTTACCTGGGGTTCCGCGCTGATTCGTTATTGATGCCCTGTTTTCATTCACTTTAATAATCAATCATTATGAATAATCATCTCGCTTTCGTATTCCCAGGCCAAGGCTCGCAATCAGTCGGCATGCTCAAAGAATTATCTGAGCAGTTCCCCAGTATCCAAGAAACATTTGCTGAGGCATCTCAAGGTGCCGGTATCGATCTTTGGCAAATTAGCCAAGAAAACCCAGATGAAAAATTAAATCAAACGGAGTTCACACAACCCGCATTATTAGCAGCCAATATTGCCTTATGGCGTTTGTGGCAGCAACAAGGTGGCGCGCAACCCGGTGTTTTGTCAGGTCATAGTTTGGGTGAATATGCCGCGCTTGTGGCCTCAAATGCGTTGAGCTTGCACGATGGTGCGAAACTTGTGCGCCTGCGCGGGCAATACATGCAAGCGGCAGTTCCGGTTGGTGTTGGTGCAATGGCTGCGGTATTGGGTGCTGATGATGCTTTGGTTGTGCAGACTTGCACAGATTGCAGTAGTAACGAATCGATGGTTGTTCCAGCCAATTATAATTCACCGGGTCAGATTGTTATCGGCGGTCATCTTGAGGCTGTCGATCGTGCCATTGCATCACTGCAAGCCATCGGAATTCGTAAAATTGTCAAACTGCCGGTTAGTGTTCCTTCACACACACCGTTGATGCGGGCAGCCGCCGAGCGCTTAGGTTTAGCGATACAGGCGATTCAATGGCAAATGCCAGATCGCAGCATCATTCATAATGTCGACGCGCAATCAAAAGATAGCGTGACAGCGATTCAACAAGCCTTAATGGCACAATTATATTTACCAGTGCAGTGGACTCAATGCACTCAAGCTTTAGCAGCACAAGGCGTTTTACATGCCGTAGAATGCGGTCCAGGAAAAGTACTTTCAGGGCTCATCAAACGCATCGACAAGTCCATTGCAACATATAGTTTGTCGTCTCCTCTAGAATGGCAAGCAACCTATGAACAAACATTTGCTTAAGGGAATTGTATGAGCGGAAATTTATCAGGTGAAGTGGTTTTAGTCACGGGCGCATCGCGCGGTATTGGCGCTGCTATTGCTGATTTATTGGCCAGTCGCGGTGCTAAAGTCATCGGTACAGCAACGACTCAAAATGGCGCTGATGCTATTTCTGCGCGCATGCAATCACTTTCAGGCGTTGGAATGGTATTAGATGTCACTGATTCAACGGCTGTAGATTCCGTTATTGATGAGATTACTAAAACATACGGCGCCGTATCTGTATTGGTTAATAATGCCGGAATTACCCGTGATCAAATTCTGATGCGCATGAAAGACGATGATTGGAACGCAATCATCAATACCAATCTCAGTTCAGTTTTTCGCACCAGTAAAGCAGTGATGCGCGGCATGATGAAAGCTCGTAAAGGCCGTATTATCAGTATTGCATCGGTTGTTGGAATTACTGGAAATGCCGGTCAAGCCAACTACGCGGCAGCCAAGGCGGGCATAATTGCGTTTTCAAAATCCTTAGCCAAAGAAATCGGCTCGCGCGGAATTACAGTGAATGTAGTGGCTCCAGGATTTATTCAAACCGATATGACAGATAATTTGCCGGAAGACGCCAAAAATTCCTTAATGCAACAAATTGCGCTTGGACGGCTTGGTAGCCCTGATGACATTGCTGAAGCAGTCGCTTTTTTAGCAAGCCCGGCGGCAGCCTATATTACCGGTGAAACCATGAATGTGAACGGCGGCATGTATATGCCGTAACCCTTAGGGCAAAAGTTTGTTAAAATACCCGCAATTGTTGTTGACGTGGTTTGGGCCAAGCGTCGACAAAGAAAAAATACCAGCCCTAAATTGTTACTCCTTGGGAGGAGAAGTCACATGAGCACTATTGAAGAACGCGTAAAGAAAATCGTTGTTGAACAACTCGGCGTGAAAGAAGATGAAGCAACTGCTAACGCATCGTTTGTTGACGATCTTGGTGCAGATTCACTCGATACCGTTGAATTGGTGATGGCTTTAGAAGAAGAATTTGAGTGTGAAATTCCAGACGAAGAAGCGGAAAAAATCACATCGATTCAGCAAGCAATCGATTACATCAAAGCACACGTAAAGGCTTAATTGCCGTTAGGTGTAGATGACATAGGGCCGCTTTTTTGCGGCCTTATGTGTTTAATCGTTTAGGAGCCATAATATGAAACGTCGTGTTGTAGTGACAGGTATGGGCATCATGTCGCCCCTTGGAAACGATCTTGCCAGTAACTGGGATGCCATCATCAATGGTCGTTCTGGTATAGGCCCAATTACTCACTTTGATGCCAGTGCCATGGCAACGCATATCGCGGGCGAGGTCAAAAACTTTGACCCTAAAAGCATATTCAATACCAAAGATATTAAAAAGATGGATACCTTTATCCATTATGGTTTAGCTGCTTCTTTTATGGCGATGGATGATGCCGGTCTTGAAGTAACTGATGCCAATGCAGAACGCATCGGCGCTTTAATTGGTTCGGGTATTGGCGGTATTCGAGGCATTGAACAAAACGCAATTGACTTACATGAAGGCGGTCCACGTAAAGTTTCGCCTTTTTATATTCCTAGCACCATTATTAATATGGTTTCTGGGCAATTGTGCATTATGAAAGGCTTAAAAGGCCCCAATTTTTCCGCTGTGTCCGCGTGCGCATCTTCTAATCATTCGATTGGTATGGCCATGCGTATGATTCAATACGGTGATGCCGATGTGATGATAGCGGGTGGCACAGAGCATGGCTGCACACCAGGGTCTATTGCTGGTTTTTGTGCGATGAAAGCTTTATCAACACGTAATGATGATCCCACTCGTGCCAGTCGCCCTTGGGATCAAGAACGCGACGGTTTTGTATTGTCGGATGGTGCAGGCATTTTGGTATTGGAAGAGTATGAATATGCAAAAGCACGCGGCGCACGTATTTATTGCGAGCTAGCAGGTTTTGGTGCCAGTTCCGATGCATATCATTTAACCGCGCCGAGCGATACCGGCGATGGCCCTGCACGCTGTATGCTGATGGCAATGAATGATGCGGGTATCAATAAAGATCAGCTGGATTATTTAAATGCGCATGGCACATCTACGCCACTGGGCGATTTAGCTGAAACCAATGCCATGAAATTAGCGCTGGGTGATTATGCCTATAAAACAATGATCAGCTCAACTAAATCGATGACCGGGCATTTACTAGGCGCTGCCGGTGGTGTTGAAGCGATCTATTCAATACTGGCTATGCAAAATAGCATCGTGCCACCCACCATCAATCTGGAAAATGTCAGTGAGGGCTGTGATTTAGATTATGTGCCGAATATTGCCCGCGAGAAAAAATTGGATGTGGTGATGTCTAATGGTTTCGGATTTGGTGGCACCAATGGCACGCTGGTATTTAAAAAAATATAAGGCGTAAGTCATGCCGTTAATATCGCGTTCTATTAACGGCGCAGTTGATTTACTTAAGTTGCAAAGCATCAATCGCAAGCGTTATCCTCTGCTTTTGCAAAGCGTAGCAGGGGGTAACGCACTTTCGCGCTGGGATATTTTATTTATCGCCAACGGTGAAGGCTTGCAACTTCATGCAGGACAAACATACAACCTTGCAATGCAGTCAATTGACTTGCCTTTTCTTAAGGCGCTTGATGCTGTTTTTGGGCAAGAAAAATGCATCGAACAAAGCGAACTGCCGTTTACAGGTGGCTGGGCAATCTATTTAGGTTATGAGTTAGCGGGTCAAATTGAACACCGCTTAAACTTGCCGGAATTTAACGGGCCATTGCCTGATGCGCTGGCACTTCGCTGTCCTGCGGCTATTTTGTATGATAAGCAACGAAATGAAGTTGTGGCCATTGCTGAACATGGCCATGAGCCACTATTAGAAATGCTATTTGAAGATTTGCAGTTACTTGCACAGCAAACCGAATTGCTTGCTTGGCCACAACAAGCATTGTATTTTGAGGACGAACCAGAGAAATTTCTTTCAGCGGTTCGTCGCATTCTAAATTACTTAAAAGAGGGCGATGTTTTTCAAGTTAATATTTCACGTGCATGGCAAGTTAAATTGGAAAACGTCGGTGCTTATGCGCATGCTTTATATCAACGCCTTTGTCGGCTAAATCCAGCGCCATTCGCTGGCTTTATGCAGTTTGCGGATTGGTCCTTAATTAGCTCGTCGCCGGAACGATTAGTGTCAGTAAAAAATGATCTCGTTCAAACTCGCCCCATTGCCGGCACAAGGCCACGCATAGCAGGTGAAAATGAGCAAGATAAAATTAATGAACTCATAGAACATCCCAAAGAGCGCGCAGAGCATGTGATGCTCATTGATTTGGAACGCAATGATTTGGCTCGGGTTTGCACGCCAGGTTCAATCACTGTTGATGAAATGATGATTGTTGAATCGTATGAGCATGTGCATCATATCGTGTCGAATGTCTCTGGGCAGTTATTGCCTGGCTGTACGCCAGGGCAAATTATCGCTGCCGTATTTCCGGGCGGCACTATTACCGGCTGTCCTAAAGTGCGCTGTATGGAAATTATTGCCGAGCTTGAAGCAACTGGGCGCGGCCCGTATACCGGCGCAATGGGCTATTTGAATCGTAACGGCAATATGGATTTAAATATACTTATTCGCAGCCTTTGGTTATCTGGCGACAATCTGCAATTGCGTGCTGGTGCGGGGATTGTATTTGATTCCATACCTGAGCACGAACTGCAAGAAACACGCGATAAGGCCAAAGGTGTTTTACGTGCTTTAGGCGTTACTGTATGAAGGCATTAATTTTTCGTGGCAATTCGCCTATAGAGCAATTATCACCTTTAGATCGTGGCCTAGCTTATGGCGATGGGGTCTTTGAAACCATACTGGCCGTCAACGGTGAATTGATTTGGTGGAATGAACATTGGCAGCGTTTAAAAGCTGCAGCGCAACGACTCAGCATTGAATTACCAAATGTACAATTAATACAAAATTCTGCATTGCAACTTGCAGGCCTAAAGCGTTGCGTAGTGAAGATTATTCTAACGCGCGGCGAGGGTGGTCGAGGTTATGCGGCAACCGATGGCCCTTCCACGACAATCATCAAAGTACACGCAGCGCCAGAAATACTGCAATCAGCGGTTTCTGTGGGTTGGTGCAAAACTCAAATCAGTCAACAACCGGCATTGGCTGGTATGAAGCATTTGAACCGATTAGAGAATGTATTGGCTCGCTCAGAATTTCAACCGAATACTTTTTTTGATGGTTTGATGTGCGATATGTCAGGTGCAGTGATTTGCGCTACTTCGGCGAATCTGTTTGTGTATACCAATCATTGTTGGCGAACACCAGATTTAAGTGCCTCTGGCATTAATGGCCTGGCAAGGCAATGGCTATTAGATCATTGTGAAAACATCAGCATTGAACGAATGCCCCGCGCCACGGTGGAAAATGCTGAAGCTATTTTTATTTGCAACTCGGTTCGCGGTATGATGGCAGTGAATCGTATCAATAATATTGATTTGCCTACAAACTCTGCATTCACTGATTTGCACAAGCAGTTTATGCTTAGCAATCCAGCATTTTCAACTGAGTAAGCTGATGTCAAAGAAACACCGTTGGGCTACAAAACTTATCTTAGTGCTGGTGCTATTTGGCATGACGGCATACTATTTTTTTGAATCGATGCAGCGTTTTGCTAATGCACCGCTGAGCACAATTGAAAATACGCTGATGCTGACAGTGGATAAGGGTGATGGCTTAAATAAAGTAATACCTAAATTACGTGCCATTGGAATTAGTACAGGTGCAGATTGGCAATGGAAATTATTGGCCGTTCAAATGAATATGGCCAGTAAAATTCATGTCGGTGATTATGAAATAAACAGAGAAATGTCTCCTGCGCAATTACTTAAAAAATTGGCAGTTGGAGATACCGCGCGCGTTAAATTTACATTGATTGAGGGTTGGAACTTCAAGCAACTTATGGCGCAATTAAAATTGCAAACCGATTTGGGTGATGATTTGTCAGGCAAATCCAGCGCTCAGATTATGACCATGCTCGGCAAGCCAGGCGTACATCCAGAAGGTCGCTTTCTGCCAGATACTTATATTATTCCGCGCTCAGGCCAACAAAGCCAAATACTGCAATTAGCTGCCAATGCCATGGATAGCGCTTTAGCAGAAACATGGGAGCATCGCGAACCTAATTTACCATTGCAATCAGCAGAACAGCTTTTGATTCTGGCATCAATCGTTGAAAAAGAAACCGGTCAAGCGCATGAACGGCCTCAGATTGCGGGTGTATTTATTCGTCGTTTGAATTTAGGCATGCGTTTGCAAACAGATCCCACGGTGATTTACGGTATGGGCGATACCTACCAAGGCAATATTCGTAAGCAGGATTTACGCGCCGACACCGCGTACAATACCTATACTAGAACAGGGTTGCCGCCTACGCCGATTGCCATGCCAGGCCTTGCAGCATTGACCGCATCAGCGCATCCAGCTAAAGGTGAAGATTTGTATTTTGTTGCAAAAGGCAATCGTGAACATCATTTTTCGCCTACATACAAAGAACATCAGCAAGCTGTCAAACAATACCAGTTGAAAAAAAATTAATATGTCAGAACGCATTGGAAAATTTATCAGTATTGAAGGCGGCGAAGGCGCAGGCAAAAGCACGGTGCTGAATGCTATACAACGATTCCTTGAATCGCGCGGCGCTGTGGTGGTTTGTACTAGAGAGCCTGGTGGCACCGTAATTGGCGAGAAAATTAGAGGCTTGTTGTTAGATCCAAATAATAAAATAGTTTCCAATGCCGAATTACTATTAATGTTTGCTTCCAGAGCGCAATTAGTTGCAGAGCTTATTAAGCCAGAAATTGCCAAAGGGCATATGGTTATTAGCGATCGTTTTACGGATGCCAGTTTTGCTTATCAAGGTGGCGGGCGTGGTATTGACGATGCCGATATTGCCGAACTAGAGCATCGTTTTGTAGCAATTAAACCGGACCTCACCTTGCTTTTGGATTTAGGCGTTAGCCAAGGTTTGGCCAGAGCGAAGTCGCGTGGTCAGGCTTTTGATCGCATTGAATTGGAAAAAATAGAATTCTTTCAAAGAGTGCGCGAAACTTACTTAAAAAGAGCGGCCAATGAGCCAGAGCGTATCAAACTGATTGATGCTTCGAAATCGGTTGAACAGGTTGTGCAACAAGTTGAATTCCAACTTGCAAAATGGTTGCAGGCTTGATGCAAACGGATTGGCAAGCACAGGTGTATCAAAAATATCTGCGTGGGTTTAAGGCCGGCCAATTAGGGCATGCGCAATTACTTTCCGGGCCGGCCATGTTGGGCAAGCACGAAATCGTTCAAGCCTTAGCCAAACGTATTTTATGCTTGCAAACAACCGATGCCGATTTTGCGTGTAATCAGTGTTTTTCGTGTCAACGTTTTGAACAAGGCACGCATGGTGATTTCAAAGTCATGTCACTTGAATTGAATGATAAAACTGGCAAAATACGCACAGAAATTACTGTCGATCAAATCCGTGGCTTTAACGAATGGCTGAGCTTGACCTCGCAATTGGGCAAAGCGCAGATTGCCATTATTCGAAACGCACATCAGTTAAATCGCAATGCAGCCAACGCGCTACTTAAATCGCTGGAAGAGCCAAACCCTAATCGCTATGTTTTTTTGGTAACTGATCAGCCTTTTGGTTTGCCAGCAACTATCCGTAGCCGTTGCCAACGAACTGAAATGGCAATGCCGGCTACTGAGTCAGCTTTGGCATGGCTGCAAATCCAAGGCGTTGCTTTGATTGAGGCGCAAAAACTATTGAAGCTTGCTAACGGCAATCCTGGCCTTGCTCAGGCATGGTATGCGCTGAATGGAATAGATATTTATA
>JAGNUI010000143.1 GCA_017987065.1 Arenimonas sp. | reverse complement strand
AAAAGACAGGGATTGGCTAATTTTTTGGCAATCGGCTTAACCGCACTATGCGTTTCCGCCTACCTCTTTCTCATGCATACCGGCTACGGATTTCAGTTTAGGGTGAAACTGAGTACGGCTATGTTGGCAGAGTTACAGCAACCAGTGCACTCCGATCAGCGCGCACGCATGGGTTGGTTTCTAATCGACAACCGGCGCAAGCCTTGCCATGATGAGCCCTGGTTGTGGCTAGGCGAGGTCTACGGAGGCGGTTCAGGCAATAATCTGGCATTGGTTTACAGCAAAAACAAAGCCCCTAAATCACCAATCCAACAAGGATTTCGATTCTGGCCACTTTCGGATCATTGGTGGCTCGCCTATCAAAATCCTAAACGTTACTACCTGCATTTAAATGAGCATAAAACCTGTGTAGAAGGAACACTTGTTAGAACGCATAGGCAGGGAATGCAGTTTATCAACGCCCCTGCTTTGAAATAAGCATTTGAATATCCACCTCCGCCAACTTAAAATCCTGTGCTGATTCAAGGTTAGGCTGTTTTCCGGAAAATAGAATACAATGCCGATATGAACAATATTTCTATTGCCGACATACTTGAACTCCCGGTTCAAGAACGCATTAATCTCGTTGAATTAATATGGGATAGTGTTGCAGCGGTTCCCGAAGCCGTTGAAGTTTCACCCGCGCTAAAAGCAGAGCTCGATGCACGTTTGAAAGAATTTCAGGAAAATCCGGAAGCGGGTTATTCTTGGGATCAAGTTAAATCACACCTCAAAGAAGGCTCATGGCGTACCGCCTGAAATTTTCTTCGCGCGCCTTGCGCGAAACTGGCGAAGCTCAAGAGTGGTACGAATTGCAGAATCCCGGTCTGGGTAGTGAATTCATTGCCGCCATGGAATTACAACTTAAACGACTAGAGCAAGCACCTCAGCTATATGCCGAAGTGATTCCTAATGTCCGTCGCACGCTACTTCCACGATTTCCATTCAGTTTATTTTATGCTGTCCAAGGAGAGCTTGTGCATGTTTTGGCCGTGTTGCATGAAACCCGCAACCCAAATCGCTGGCCAAAAATTCGCTAATCTAAAATTACATGTTCCGATATGCGGTCAGCATATTCAACCAACATAAGCTTTACACTAGCTTTACTTAATTATTTTGGAGTGCTTTTTCATGCCGCACGCAAGTTCAATCCGCAAATCTGTTTTACTTAATAAGCAGGCACTGAAATTATTACTCGCCGGAATAGTGTTCAGTGGCACGGCATCAAGCGCCGATTTGTGGCTTAGCAATGCGCAGTTAATCGACGGCACGGGCAAGACTGAAATTCGCAATGTGAATGTGCACGTTAATGGCAATCGCATTGTCGAAATTACTGAGGCAAGCGCGCGGCCGGGGGCGATTGATCTAAAGGGCGCTTTTCTGTTGCCGGGCTATATTGATGCGCATGCCCATATTGAAGATCCCGCTTCTGCGCAGCGCGCGCTTCTATCTGGTGTCACCACGGCACGCAATTTGGGCGATGTGTATTTAAAAGGCTTGGGTACGCGAGATTTAATAAAACAAAATAATGTGCCTGGGCCTGAAATGTTGGTATCTGCCGGGCATGTTCGGCCGGTGCTGGGTGAATCATTTGTATTAAGTTATCCGCAATTTGGCCGCTATTATAAAACCCCATTAAAAGGTGCCGATAACGTTCGCGAAGTGGTGCGTGCGGTGATTGCGCGCGGCGCCGATGTGATTAAAGTGGGTGCCAGTGAACGCGCCGGGCTTGCCAGTACCGACCCACGTCGTCCGGAATTGAGTTTTGAGGAAATACTTGCCGCGGTGCAAGAGGCGTCAAAAAAAGGATTGTTTGTGGCCGCCCACTCACACGGCCAAGGTGGCGTAAATGCTGCCGTTCGCGCCGGCGTGCGTAGCATTGAACATGGCACTTATGTGGATGACGAAACCTTGCAACTGATGAAAAAACAAGGCACCTATTTTGTACCAACGCTGGCCATCATGAGCCCGCTCGGCGATCCACAAGGCAATGATGCAGAATCGGTTGCCTTGCAAATACGCACGCACCACATGATGAAACCTCTGCGCGATGCCGTTCGTAAAGCGCATGCGCTGGGCATTGTTGTGGCCGGAGGAACCGATGGCAGTTATGGCGATGGCGACGATAGCGCACGCGTCAGGCCCGGTTATGAAATGCAAGAGTTGATTGGTTGTGGTCTCACGCCTTTAGAAGCAATTTCCGCGATGACCTATAACTCAGCACGTGTGCTGGGTATTGAAACGCGCACGGGCAGTATTGCCGTTGGTATGGAAGCTGATTTACAGGTCGTGGCTCGTGATCCGCGCCTTGACACCAGCACCTTGTTCGAGCCGATGCTCATCATCAATAATGGTAGCGTCGTTCTAAACCGGTTAAATTAATTGCAGTATGCAAATATCCTTCCAATGGCGCAGGAAATTAAATTTCCGTATTGACTTAATATGAAATACTTAATCATCACTTTAATGATTTTTTGTTCAGCATTTTGCAGCGCTGGAGAAAATTCAACCCCCATCAATAAAGAAATTAGGCATCTTTTAGCTCAGCTAGAGCATTCTGGGTGCAAATTTAATAGAAATGGCTCATGGTATTCTGGCTCCGAAGCCTCCGACCATCTTAGAAACAAATATGATTATCTTTTACGAAAAAACCCGCAAATAACAGCAGAATTTTTTATTGTAAAAGCGGCTTCAGAAAGTAGCCTATCCGGAAAGCCTTACCAAGTTCAATGTGCAGGCAAACCAGTTGTTATCAGCTCCATTTGGTTTAATAATGAATTAAATTCATACAGAAAGTTGAAAAGTCACTGACAAGAAAAGGATTTTACATGTCTGATATCCAATTCAATTGGTCTCGCTTAGAGCAGCTGAGCGGCCCACAATTCCACGACATCATCGCGCACCGCGAACGTGTATTTATTGTTGAACAAAATTGCCCATTTCTAGATGCCGATCAATACGACGCACATTCTTGGCATCTCATCGGTCGTGTTGATGGTCAGTTAGCCGCCTATCTTCGAATAACCGATGCCGGTCATAAATTTGCCGAAGCCTGCATTGGGCGCGTACTGACCGCAAGCGAATTTCGTGGCCAATCTTTCGGTATAGCCTTAATGCAAGAAGCGCTGAACGGTATGCATCAGCAGTTTTCCAAGCAAGCCAATCGTATCGGCGCGCAATCGTACTTACTCAAATTTTATGGCAGTTTTGGTTTTGTTGTTGTCGGCGATGAATACTTGGAAGATGGTATTCCACACTTTGAAATGCTTAGGCCAGCCGACTAAACTGCGCGCAATATAAGTTTGACTGAACACTGGGCTTGCTATGTAATGGATGCCATCCGATATTAACGATTCAGTAGACATTTCTATTCCCAAGGAGCACCTCTGCACATGAAAAACAAATCCACTGTTGGCCCGATCATTCTTATTGTGCTTGGTGTTTACTTTCTAGCCTTGAAGCAAGGCTGGGTTCCTAATTTAGGTTCACTTGTTTCGGAATGGTGGCCGGTCATTCTCATTATCGTTGGCGTTACCTTACTTCTCAGCCGTTCTTCGAGAAATTAACGCATGCTAATTCTACGCCAGCTAGCATTGCGTTCTAACCATTTATTGTTGACCATTCATAGGATTTTGCAAAATGCTTGAAGTATTCATTCTTGCCGTGGCATTAAGCATGGATGCCTTTGCCGTAGCCATTGGCCTGGGCGCCAAGCATAAGAAAACAGCGGCGTCACTGGCTTTGATGTCAGGCATTTATTTTGGCGTTTTTCAGGCGCTAATGCCTTTTATTGGCTATATGGGTGGCAAAAGCATTATGGGCTGGGTAGCGGCTTATGCCCACTGGATTGCATTTATTCTGTTGCTAATTATTGGGGCGAAAATGATTTATGAATCGTTCGCCAAAAAAGTTGAACAAGACATTACCGCCATTACTCATAAAGTGATGTTGATGCTTGCTGTAGCAACCAG
>JAGNUI010000142.1 GCA_017987065.1 Arenimonas sp. | reverse complement strand
ATTTTATTGTTCCGCAACATTCAGGCGTGGCACAAGAATGAGGCCAGGATTCGCACTATTGTGTTTTAAATTTTTGTAACTAGGATTTAATTCGATTAATTTATGGCGATTGATGTTTAATTTTTTTTCAATATCGTCGACTGATGCAAAATCTTGGCCTAACTTAACCACCATTAATGGTGTAAATTCTACGGTATTTGGCAATACAAAACGATACCTTTCAGGTTCGGAAATTAAGCAGGCAATAGCTTGTATTTTTAACACATAAGCATAGGTATGCAAATCAAGCCCGGTGGGCAATTTCTTTTGAATGTTAGCCGACTTAAGACCTTGTTTTTTCAAACTGCTACGCATGCGTGTACCGCCGGTGTTGTAAGCCATCAAAATGGTTTGCCAGCCTGAAAAAGTCTTGTTCAATTCGGTAAAATATTTCATAGCACCTTGCGTTGAATCCACTGGCGAATATCGACCATCATAGTGTGCATTAACTTTAACGCCTAAGTGCAGCGCAGTTGTTGCAATCATTTGCCATAATCCACCGGGGCCATTTTTTGATCGGGCTGCAGGGTTGTAGTGGCTTTCAATAAAAGGCACTAAAGCATACTCACTGGGCAACTTTGCTTGTTCAAATTCTCGACTGACATAGTCGAGCAGTGGCAAAGCATTTGCTAAGTGAGCTGAAAAATCTTTATGCCTTGTGTATGTTTTTAACCAAATATGGGCACTTTTGTCATCGCATTGTAATGGCTTGAAAGATCGATTCAAGCGGTCAAACACTTCTTGGCCGGTATGGATTTGTTTAGGACTAGATATCGGCTTGGAGGCAACCGGCTTTTCTTGGCCATAACAATCAAATCCAGTTAAATAGATGAGGCAAAATACTACTGGCGCAATGCATGGGTATTTCTTCATTAGAACTGGTCTTTCCATTGCCTTAAGGCCGCAAATCGTTGCACGCGTGTTGCTGGCATAGCACCATAATGATTTTGAAGTCCACTAAGCAATTCTGGAAACTCGGTGCGTAGAAATGGGTTGCAGGCTTTTTCACGAGCAATGGTTGACGGCAGGGTTGCTAGGCCTTTTTGGCGTTGAGCTCTTACAAATGCTATGTATTGTTGTTGCGCTTCATTGCCAGGCTCTGCCACTTGCGCAAATAGGGCATTATTCGCCGTGTATTCGTGTGTGCAACAAACCAACAGATGATCCGGAAGACTGGCTAACTTATCAAGCGAGTTAAGCATTTGTTCTGGGCTGCCTTCAAATAACCTTCCGCAACCTAAGCTAAATAAGGTATCGCCACAAAACAAGACCTCATCATTGAAAAATGCTATATGACTTAAGGTATGTCCAGGAGTTTGCCAAACTGTAAATTCCTTAAAACCTTCAATTTTAATGTGCTCGCCCTCTGCGACAATATTGGTCAAATCGCTGATACGATCGTCCTTGGGACCAAAGCATGGCACCTTGAAACGGTCACGCAATAAGGCTAAGCCGCCTGTATGATCGGGATGGTGGTGCGTGATGAAAATAGCTTTAATACGCATGCCAGCCTCAACGGCACGCAAAACGGGTTGTGCATCGCCAGGATCAACCACAATGCTTTCGCCGGCAGTATTTCGGTAGCACCAAATATAATTATCAGTGAAAGCGGGTAGAGCGGTAAGTTCTTGCATAATGGATGACCAATTTAAGCAATGAGCGCACAATGGACTTAGTTTAAACGGTGTTGAGCATGAACAACGAAAACAATTGGTTTGCAACAGATGCAGGGCATGCACTTGTTGAGCAAGCAATATTAATGGCAGAACCTTGGCTTTGGCCGTTGTGTGGTCATAATGCACTAATTCTTCAGCCGGTGCTCTCGGAACACTTGCGTCCACAGTTGCAATGTGTGCCCAGTACCTATTTACAACATCGAGAACACCAGTTTATTGGCGATTTTAAAACTGATGAGCATATTATTCCACTGGTTAATGAATGTATGGCTTTGGTCTATGCGCAATTTATACTCGATACAACAAAAAGCAAAATTGAATTATTGCAGGAGTTTGAAAGAATTCTTGTCTCTGAAGGTCATCTCGCACTATTTACCTTGAATGCCTATGCGGTTTATCAACTGAGTGGAAAATGGCGGAATATTCATATTAATAATGTGCAAGTTTGGTCGAATTTATTGCATCAATCTGGCTTTGAAATTTGTCGTATAGAAAGCATTGGCCCATTTTGGCCGAGCAAAACAAACAAAAGCTCTGATAAAATATTTAAACCATTCAATGTTTTTCGATCGGTAAATTTTATCCTTGCCCGAAAACGAAAATCTGCTTTAACGCCATTGCGAAATAGTGCCGGGAAAGTGGCCTTAGCCAGAGAAATTGTTCAATGATAGATACAGTGTTAACTAAGCCGCCTCATATCGAGATTCATACCGATGGCGCCTGTTCCGGTAATCCAGGGCCTGGTGGTTGGGGCGCGCTATTGCGTTATGGTCAATCTGAAAAAGAATTGTCAGGTGGCGAGAAGCTCACCACCAATAACCGTATGGAGCTGTTGGCGGCCATCGAGGCCATTGAGTCGCTGAATAAACCCTGTCGCATCGATTTATACACCGATTCTCAGTATGTGCAAAAAGGCATCAGCGAATGGTTGCCAAATTGGATTAAGCGCGGCTGGAAAAATGCTAAAGGTGAGCCTGTGAAAAATCAGGATTTATGGCAACGCTTAAACTTGGCAACAAAATCACATCAGATCGAATGGCATTGGGTAAAAGGTCATTCTGGACATCCAGAAAACGAGCGAGTAGATAACCTAGCGCGACTCGCTACAGATAAATATAAATAAGGATTTTTTCAATGCGACAGGTTGTATTAGATACAGAAACTACCGGATTATCTTGGCAGAAGGGCAATCGACTGGTTGAGATTGGTTGTATCGAACTCATCAATCGGCGGCCAACTGGACGTAGTTTTCAGAAATATCTTAATCCTGAGCGTGACATGGAGCCTGGAGCCATGGAAGTAACTGGCTTGACTTTAGATTTTCTCTCAGACAAACCATTGTTTTCAGATGTTGTTGCTGAGTTTTTAGATTTTATTAAAGATGCTGAACTGATTATCCATAATGCTGAATTCGATTTGGGCTTTATTAATAATGAGCTCAGTATGCTCGGTGCAACATTTGGAAAAATTGCAGATTATGCGCAAGTGCTAGATACGCTAAAAATGGCGCGTGAAATGTATCCTGGGCAGCGCAATTCTTTGGATGCTTTGTGTAAACGCTTAGATATAAATAATAAACATCGTAAATTACATGGTGCATTATTGGATGCAGAATTATTGACGGATGTTTATTTATTAATGACTTCAGGTCAAACGGGATTTGGTTTTGATCAGAGTAATCAGGCCCAGAACGTTGATGCACAGGTGCTAACCCCGTCAGGTTTTGAAGGCCGAGCTTTTGTGCTCGAAGCCAGTTTAGCGGAATGTGCTATGCATCAAGAGAGGCTGGATGGCATCGCTGCAAAATCAGGTAAAAAACTTTGGGCAGATTAGCACTGGCGCAACAGTAATGCCGTGGCATTATTATTGGCCGGGCCTTGAAGTACATGAAACAGTAATTGTTCAACCGATTCTTGCGCGCTAATTTTGCTATTGCTCATTAGGCCCTGTATAAGTGCCAATTCACATTCTTCAATAATGCCATCGGTGCATAATAAAATAGCCTGTGGAGGCAACCACTTGCCACTCAATTTGTGCACTTGCAGTTTCTCTGCCGATGTTACGCCTAGAGCTTGAATGCTTGCCGTGCTTGTAGTTGGTTGATTTGGTGTTTTAGTCGGAGAAATTTCGCACAGAAGTTCGGTTTGGTTGCCATTAAAAAAATAGGCTCTACATGCACCCACCCATGCAAGTTGGAAGTCTTGGTTTTTCCATGTCAGCACTGCCGCGCTCGCACCACTGGGAGTTTGTCCTTGTTGCGGTCGTTGTATGCGTAAGGCTTGTCCTGCATTAATCAGGGCAG
>JAGNUI010000141.1 GCA_017987065.1 Arenimonas sp. | reverse complement strand
GCCGACCAAGAAACGCGGCGCGGCGAGAGCGTGTTTGTACCATTCTTTAAACAACAGGCATTCAGCCTAACATCCACGCATCAAATGGCTAAATTGAGCAAAGCCAGTGTGCATACTTTCTTTCATCAACGCCTGCCAGATGGTAGCTACACTATTGAGATTTCAGCGGCTTTAGAAAACTTCCCCAGCGAAGACCCGGTGCAAGACACCGCACGCGTGATGGGACTATTCGAGCAAATGATCCGGCGCTGCCCGGAGCAATACTTGTGGCTGCATGCACGGTTTAAGCGCCAACCGGATGGCAAGAGTTTGTATCAATCCACTAACACGTAATGCGCGCCACAATAAGGGCATACTGCCTTGCCATTGGCTTCAATGGCGAGCACTACTTTTGGATGCTGGTTCCACAAGACCATATCAGGTGTTGGGCAAGTGAGAGGCAATTGCGCACGGTTAATGGAAATAACGGTATCTTTTGACGTGTTTGATGCGTTGGCTGTCATTGCAGTATTTCCATGGGGGAGTTCGTAGTCTATTTTACTCTGCACGCAAGATTATTTCAGTAAAACAAAACCCGCCTAAGCGGGTTTTGATCAGAATACAGGCTTGCATGGCTTATTTAGCCAACGTAGCTTCCATGGTAATGGTTATTTTAACCTCATCACTGACCGCAGGCGCATAAGCACCCACGCCGAAGTCAGACCGTTTAATGGTTGTTGTGGCATCAAAACCTGCGGCAGACACTTTTTTCATTGGATGCTCGGCGATCTTATTGACCGTTACATTCAGTGTCACCGGCTTGGTCACGCCGCGAATGGTTAAATCGCCCATCACATGTAATTCTTTATCACTGGCTGCATGCACCATGGTGCTTTTAAAGCTGGCGGTTGGGTATTTTGCCACATCAAAGAAATCTGCGCTTTGCAAATGGGTGTCTAATTTGTCAACGCCAGTGCTCATTGAGGCAATTGGAATTTCAATTGAGATTTTGGATTTTGCTAAATTTTCGGTGTTTAAATCGAATTCGCCACTGACCTGATCAAAGCGCCCGGTGATATTCGAAAAACCAAAATGGCTGTAAGTAAACTCAACCTGAGTATGAGTTGGGTCGATGCTGTATTTGGCAGCAAAGGCGTTTCCGGCAAAAGCCAGTGCGGCGATAGCGATGAGTGCGTATTTTTTCATAGGAGAATCCTTAATGTTGAATTGGTTGAATCAAAGAATCTGACAAGCGTCAGCGAATGATAAACGTGGTGAGCGCGGGAATAATTTTTCCGCATCGCCATAACCCAGATTAATTAGGAAATTTGATTTGATGGCAGTGCCAGCAAAAAAAGCTTCATCAAGCTTGGCGTTGTCAAAGCCCGACATTGGACCACAATCTAAACCCAGTGCACGAGCCGCCATGATGAAATAAGCACCCTGCAAAGTACCGTTGCGGTGCGCGGTGCTGTCAATCAAGGCTTGATTGCCGACAAACCAACTTTTGGCATCGGCGTGTGGAAATAACACAGGCAATTGGTCATAAAAAGTAAAGTCGCTAGCCACAATCACAGTCACCGGAGCGCCCATTGTTTTCTCTAGATTACCTTCTGAAATTGCCGGCATCAATTTTTGTTTGGCAGCATCTGATTTCACATAAATAAATCGTGCCGGTGAGCTATTGGCACTGGTTGGCGCCCATTTGCATTGCTCATAAATAGCATGCAACATCGCATCGCTGACTGGCTTATCTAGCCAAAAATTATGGGTTCGTGCATTGCTGAAAATTTGATCTAATGCACTTTGGCTGATTGAATCGGTCATTTGTTTATCCTTTAATGTTTTGCTCAGAAGAAAATAGCGCTCATTTCTAGAGTACTGCTTAAGATGTGAATTTTACTTGAATTGTTAGTTAGCCGAAAGTGAAATAAAACAATTTATTGTTCCAATATTGGCACAATATTATTGTTCGAAATTAAAATCATAGCTGCAAAGAATCTCGGAGACCGCTGCGGTGATTGCCGCTAAAGATTTAGAACGCGCCACCACACGCCGACTATTATTCAAATGGCAGCGCAGGCCTAGCGTTAATAAATGCTCATAGGCATTATCTAAAATTTCAGCATTTGCTTCACTCATTAAACCAGACTTTTTCAAGCACGAAATAATCGTTAGGGTTTCTCGCTGCTGCGCTAGTTGTGCATATGCGGATGAATGCATTAATATTTGCGCCTGTAGAAAAAATTCGATATCGGTTAATCCACCAAGCCCATGTTTAATGTCAAACAGGCTTTCATCACTGCGATCAAGCTCGCTTCGCATCCGTAAGCGCATACTGATAATGGCTTTTTGTAATTCGGCAGGGTCGCGTTTTACACACAATAATTGTTCGCGTATGGTTTCGAATCGTTGGCATAAAACACCATCGCCTGCCACAGCACGGGCGCGCACCAACGCCTGCAACTCCCAAACCCAAGCACGTTGTATTTGATACTGTTGAAAACTTTCAATTGAGCTGACCAATAAACCTTTCGCACCATCGGGTCGTAAGCGAATATCAACTTCATACAAACTTCCCGATGAAGTACTGAGGCCGAGTAGTGAAATTAATTTCTGCGCTTGACGTAAAAAGAAACGCGGTGAATCAAGTGGGCGCAAACCATTACTAATCAGTTGGTCGTCTACTTGATTGAGAAAAACCAAATCGAGGTCAGAATTAAATGCCAGGGTACTGGCACCTAAACTACCGTAACCGAGCACTGCAAAACTAGAGCCGAAAATTGTACCGTGCTGCAAGGCGAGTTGTTTTTCTGCTAATTGCGTGCACTGGCATAATATCTGTTCAGCCAATAATGTGAGTAGCTTACTAGCCATAGTGGCAGGTAGTTGTTGAAATATAAAATGGTACGCAATTTTGAAAGTATAGCTAATCTTGAATTCGTTCAAGGCCAGTAAAGCCAATTCAATATCGTCGGCATGTTGCCCAAGACAAGCAAGAATTTGCTCCGACAAATGCGCAGAATCAAAACGCTGATCCATAACTCGCGCATCCAATAATTCATCCAATAAAAGTGGGTAATTGATTAATTGCTGCGACAACCATTGCGAATTATCAAACACCTGAACCATGCGTTTTAATGCGGTAGGCTGTTCGTCGAGCAAAGCAATATAACTACTGCGCTTAACAATCGACTGCAAGAAAGACACCACATGCTCTAAACAGAGATCGGCATTAGCAGCTTGAGCGCACAATAGACTAAATTGATGAACAACCCGCAACATCCGTTGTTGTGATTTATCGGACAATGCCGAGGCGGAACTACTTTCCAATAAGGCTTGTAAGCGTTCTGCGTGCCGTGTGTATTGCAGAAAGCCCAACGATTGCAAGTATGCATGAGTGATTTCTAACCCAACCGATGGCACCGCGACGGCTTGTTGCTCGGAGGCATTCAATAAATCACTGAACAACTGCTCAACCATATCGCGATGTTGCTGCAGCTGATTAAAAAAATCTTGCCATTGCGCATAGCCAAGTGCTTTAGCAAAACCCTCGCGCTGCACAACAGAATCTGGCAGTTGATGGGTTTGCGCATCAGCCTGCATTTGTACTCGATTTTCTACTTGCCGTAAAAACAAATAAGCCTGCTCTAACTGTTCGTATACAAGCTCTGAAATAAGTGCTTGTTGTTTCAACTGTAACAAACTTGGAAGCAAGCCTTTCAGCTGCAAAGCCTTGGTTCGGCCACCATAAATAATTTGCAGGGCTTGTACAAAAAATTCAATTTCACGAATGCCGCCCCGGCCTAATTTCAAATCCTCCATAATTTCACGGCGCTGCACTTCTTTCTCGATTTTAGACTTCATATCCCGCAAGCCATCGATTGCGGTGAAATCTAAATAACGCCGATACACAAACGGCCTGAGCAACTCGAGCAATTGCAAACCTGCTTCGATATCTCCCGCCACTGGTCTGGCTTTTAACCAGGCATAACGCTCCCAATCGCGGCCCGAGGTTTGAAAGTATTGTTCCATGGCGTTAAACGAAAGTAGCAAGCGACCACT
>JAGNUI010000140.1 GCA_017987065.1 Arenimonas sp. | reverse complement strand
CACGGCAAAGAATTATTACCGCCCGAACTATTTATTGGTCATTTAAGCAAAGAAAATGAAGTGGTTGATTGGGCGCTCAGCTGGCTTCCCGATGGCGAACTCGTGCAAGAAAGTTACGTTAATCTTATTCCAACGGCACAAGGTGGTACGCATGTGAATGGTTTGCGCTCGGGCCTTACCGATGCGATGCGTGAATTTTGTGATTTTCGTAATTTGCTGCCGCGCGGCGTAAAACTGGCGCCTGAAGACGTCTGGGATCGAGTTAGTTTTGTGCTTTCATTAAAACTCACAGATCCGCAATTTTCTGGGCAAACCAAAGAACGCTTAAGCTCACGGCAAGCAGCCGGATTTATTGAATCCGCTGTGCACGATGCTTTTTCAATTTGGTTAAGTCAAAACGTAGAAATGGGCACTGCCATTGCGCAGCTGGCTATTGATCGCGCCTCTGCACGATTGAAAACTGAAAAGCAGGTGGTACGTAAGAAAATCACCTCCGGCCCCGCTCTGCCCGGTAAATTGGCTGATTGTATCTCGCAGGATTTATCACGCACCGAATTATTTTTGGTCGAAGGTGATTCAGCCGGTGGCTCTGCAAAACAAGCACGCAACAAAGAATTTCAAGCCATTTTGCCATTGCGCGGAAAAATATTAAACACCTGGGAAGTGGCCAGCTCTGGCGTATTAGCTTCCAATGAGGTACACGACCTAGCGATTGCTATAGGCTGTGATCCGGGCGTACAAAATATCGAAGGTTTGCGCTATGGCAAAGTGATTATTTTGGCCGATGCCGACTCAGACGGATTACATATTGCCACGCTTTTATCGGCATTATTCTTGAAGCACTTCCCTGCCCTAGTAAATGCTGGGCATATTTTCGTAGCCATGCCGCCTTTGTTCCGAATAGATGTGGGCAAACAGGTTTTTTACGCGCTCGATGAAGAAGAAAAACGCATCATGCTGGATCGTATCGAGAAAGACAAAATCAAAGGTCAGGTTTCTGTAACTCGCTTTAAAGGCCTTGGCGAAATGAACCCCGGGCAATTGCGTGAATCCACTGTGCACCCCGATACCCGCCGATTGGTGCAACTCACAATCGACGATATTAAAGAGACTGATTCGTTAATGGATATGTTGCTGTCAAAAAAACGAGCCAGCGATCGTAAGCAATGGCTGGAAACTAAAGGCGATTTGGCATCTTTGGAAATTTAACCAATCGACACCAATCTTTGCCGGATAACTATTGATGAAACCAAACTACGAAACATCTTACGGCGCAGACCAAAATGGACTCATCTGGGGTTACCATTTCAAACCCGGTCATGCAGCATTGCTCTTAGACTCTGCACAAGCTTTGAAGTTCATCCAGACGCCAGAACATGAACGGCGCGGTGAATTTCTTTGGTTGCATTTTTCCTTGTCGCACTCTGCTGCAATGCCTTGGTTAAAGAAAAACTGCGCACTTACCAACGAGTATTATGAAACCATTCAAGAAGCGGCCGGATCAACACGCGTTGAACAAAATGACGACACATTGATTGCAGTGATTAACGACGTGCAATTTGATTTCACGCTGGATTCTTCATCGATTGCCAGCACCAGTATCTCTGTAGACAAATACCTTTTCATTAGCGCGCGATTGAAACCGCTTCGTTCCATTGACCAACTTCGTAAGGCCGTCCGGTCCGATGCCAAATTTCGATCTACTACCGAACTTCTTGCTCATTTATTGCAGGATCAGGCCGAAGTACTTGTTGAAATACTGCGCGTATCAACACAACGGGTAGACCGAATAGAAGACCAGCTATTATCCAATCGGATAACCGTGAACCGCAGTGAGCTTGGTAATTTGCGCAGAGTTCTGGTCCGTTTGCAGCGCCTGCTTTCACCTGAGCCCGCCGCGTTGTTCCGCCTGCTCAATCGGCCGCCCACATGGTTTACCGATTTCGATACACGTGAACTGAAAGAAGCTGCAGAAGAATTCTCAGTAGCGGTCGGTGATTCTGCTGCATTGGTTGAACGAGTCAAAATACTGCAGGAAGAATTGGCTGCCTCGGTGAACGAACAAACCAATCGCACATTAGCCGTTCTCACCATTGTGACTGTGCTGGCCCTGCCCATCAATTTGACCTCAGGGTTATTCGGTATGAACGTTGGTGGTGTACCACTAGCCGATAACAAACTTGGCTTCGAAATCGTTGCCGCTATTCTGATATGTTTGACATTGGTACTGGCATATATCGCATTTCTGAAACGCAAAGACTGATGCCAATATTGCTTACCGAATGAAACCAAGTTGAGCTCACCATATTGCTCTGCGTATTTGTTCAACTAAACAAACGCTCTAACCATGCCGCGAACTGATTGATTTCATGATCAAAACGGCCGTTAATCGCCAGATACACCAAGTATAGGAATATCCCAAGCGTTATCATCGAGACCAAGCGATCCCAGACACTGCCAAATTTCATACGACGCTCGTTCGGGTCAGAATTTTTCATGGTCATGCTCCCAGCTTACAATTCATCGCGGTTTTGTTTTACTCACTTTAGCCGTGTTTGCTTATTCAAGCAAATCAAGGCCCTTGCGCATCAATTGCTTAATCAAATCTTGCACTGTCGCTGCTTTTTCGGCATCAAAGTATTTAAAGTTATGATCCATGTAGGCACTTTGCGAAAGTTCCAGCTGGAAAGCATAAATTCGCGCATCCGGCTCAGCATAATGACGTGTAATATAGCCGCCTTTAAAGCGCCCGTTACTCACCCATGTATAGTGTGATTGCTGAGAGAGGATATCTGTAAACGTGTTTAAAAATTCATTTGGGAAACTGGCACCGTCGGCAGTACCTAAATTCAAATCAGGTAGTTTCCCTTCAAATAGAAAAGGCAATTCAGGCTGAATCGAGTGCCCTTCCCAAAGCAACACTTTGCCATGTTGTTGTTTAATACGAACCAGCTCGGCATGCAATGCACTGTGATACGGTTGCCAATATTGTGTACGGCGATGCACTACTTCGTTGTGGTCAGGCTCCTGACCATCCAAATAGATGGCTTCACCAGTAAATGCTTTCAATGGGCATAAGCCAGTGGTATTTTGCCCTGGGTATAACGACACATCATCCGGCGAACGGTTTAAATCAATCACATAACGCGAGTAACGTGGCTTTAGTATTGATGCGCCCAACGCTTTTGCAAAAGCATACAGCTGATCAACAAACCAATCGGTATCGGGTGCTGAATGCGCTAATGGTTTCAATTTACTTAGAATTGACTCAGGAATTTCTGCGCCATTATGCGGCAAGCTTAGCAATAATGGTTTTGTGCCCTGATGCAATTCGAAGCTGTACATTAAAAACGACCTGCACTAAATGGCAAAAGATTGATTGACGGCTTTTGATGCGTTACCAACTCTGCTATCAATTGCCCTGTAATGGCGCTCATGCTCATGCCCAACATGCCATGACCGGTAGCCAAAAATAAATTCTCATGTTTTGGTGACTGGCCTATAATCGGCAAATCATCAAAGGTCATGGGTCGCCAACCGTACCAACGTTCCTTCACTTCATCACCAAATGGCTCATGCAAAAATTCATGGGCGCCACGTTCTAGGGCCGCTAAGCGTTTGGCATTAAGCTTGTCATCAAAGCCGGAAAATTCCATGGTACTGCCTAAGCGATAACCGTCAGACCATGCTGTCACACAAACACTGCGCTCAAAAAGCACCAAGGGTGTGTTGGGCATTAATTCCGGTTTGCTATATGTAATGGAATAGCCTTTACCTGGCTGAATGGGCAAATTAATATCAATTGATTTGGCAAGTGCTGACGACCAGACTGCCATTGCCATCACCACACTATTAGCCACAAAATTGCCACGATTGGTTTGTACCGATTGTATTCTTCCAGCCATGCATTGTAATGATTGCACTTCACATTGTTCTTCAATGATACCGCCGAGCTCACGCACCACCCTAGCCAACTCTGCACAATAAGCATCCGGTCTGAAATGCGCATCCCCTGGAAAATAAACAGCACCATGCATTGGCTTTAATGCCGGTTCTCG
>JAGNUI010000139.1 GCA_017987065.1 Arenimonas sp. | reverse complement strand
CCGTTGGTTTTAAGTTGTGCCAAAGCGGCGATTAAATCTTGGTTTTGTTTTTGACGCTCCGCACGCTCGGTTTCCATCATCTTGGTTAGCGAAGAATTATCTTCACGTGCGCCTTGTCGACGATTGTGCAAATGTTTATCAGGTTGGTTAGGATCAATACTTTCAAACATCCATAGACAGACCAATGCCACAGGAAAGCCAATCAAGATGGCAATTACCACGAAGCGAATGGCCCAAGGTGGAATATTAAAGTAGGGAAAGGTAGAGGTGGCCACTTGCACCATCACCCAGCCAGCAACCACATACATAACCCCGCCACGGTAAATCTGGCGGCGCTTTAATTCACTGAAAAAAGTAGGCTTAATCATCCTGATCCCCTGTTGAAGTAGAATTGAAAGTACCGTAGCAGTTCTTATATGTATTTAGCGTATTTGTGCATTCTCTGATTTTTTTGCGCAGTGGTCAAGTTGAAGGCCATTTAGAAACAGATGTTGTTGCCTTTACAACCCATGCTGGCCAGCGTAGTAATTTATTGCACTTTTGTTAACACATCAGCTTTAAACCATTTATCAAGCATATTGAATTCGTAATAGAAATTCGTACTTGCGGCGACGACAGAAAGGGCTGAATAAAAATAGTTCAGATCCTGAATTTTATAATTGCTTTGCTCCAGCACAATTGCGCCACCTGAATCAGTTACTTTAAAATCAAATATCATCATCGGGTGAAAGTTGCCCGCCAGCACTCTAACATTCTTGCCGTTAGCAGAGGCAACTGTATTAACTTTGCCGGCCAAATCAATATTGCGGATATGCATGCTAAGGCTATAGCCTTGTGGAAGCTTTTTCGCCAACTTAGTCAATTCATCATCGAAAGATCGTTGCAGACTTTTGTTGAAATTTTTCTTAGAGGTATTGGTTGGGTCAATATCGGTGAATGTCGCCATATCGCCCCAAGATATTATTGCCTCCCCGGCATGAGACGTATTTGCAAATGTTATTGCTAAAAGCACAACGCTAATTTTGAAAGCATTAATTATTGGCATAACCACACCTCATTTATTGATATATCAGCAATTCATATTAGCGTAGTACTTTGAATTTAAATAAACTTTCGTTCAGTTACACCAGCAAATGATCACGCGCTTTACGTTTTGTTCAGAAAGCAAACTGTAAAATGCCCATTCATTTCAAAAGCGCTCAATTAAGAAGCACTTGAATTCATAGCCAAGCACACCTCACGCTGGCAACGAGACATTACAGCGTAAGCGTACGCCGTAGGTCACCAATCCTTTAAAAATTGACCAAGTAATGGAGCGAATCATGATTGATTTACCACCAGCTGAAGTACGATGTTTAGAAACGGCTATTCACTATGAAGCAAAAGGTGAAAGTGCTGCGGGAAAAGTTGCTGTTGGCAATGTTGTTTTAAATCGTGTTGCTGCTGCTAATTTCCCAAAATCAGTTTGCGCCGTTGTTAAACAGAAAAAACAGTTCTCTTGGTATAAGGGTAACGATAATTTATTTAATTCAGAAACCAGCTCGAGCACCAAACTGGCAGCACAAAAGGCAATGAAAACGCCACGTAATCATGTATTGTTTTTTCATGCCACATACGTTTTTCCGGCCTGGTCAAAAAAATTGAGTAAGCAATATTCAATTGGTAAGCATGTTTTTTACGCGTTGAATTAATTGCTTTAACTTGCTAACCAACTCGCTTGATAGGCATGCATTTGATACGAGGCAACGTGTGCGGAATCATTGATCACTTGTGCCAGATCAACACGCCTAACACTACGGACGTCGACTAAACGCTCAAGCTGCTTAATCAATATATTGATATCACGCTCGGAGTGCACACAAAATTGCACGTTGTACACTGCCTTACTTAAAGGCTGCACATTCAGGTTATCAAGTTTATAACCGCGGCGCTCAATGACGCCCAACATGCGGATTAAACTGCCTTCTGTTTGCTCAATTTCACATTCAATATTCTGTTTCATAGTCATACCCCATCATTTCTGCGTTGGATTTACCGGGTGGCACCAATGGCCATACATTGGCTTGCGGATCAATTTTTACATGGCAGAAGAATGGCCCTGGGCTAGTTAAAATTTGCTCAATGGCCCAATCAACTTGATCTCTACTTTCAACGGATATTGCTGGAATACCAAAAGCGCGTGCTAGCACGGCAAAATCTGGGTTATCCGACAAATCAACTTCGCTGTAACGTTCGCCAAAAAATAATTCTTGCCATTGTTTAACCATGCCCAAGCGGGAGTTATCGAGCACAATCACTTTTACCGGCAAGTTATAGCGGTTCATGGTGGCCAGCTCTTGAATATTCATCATGATGCCGCCATCACCACTAACGCAAATCACGCAAGCGTCTGGGTCTGCATAATGCGCGCCAATTGCGGCGGGCAAACCATAACCCATTGTGCCTAAACCACCACTGGATAAATGCGCGTTGGCACGATTCACTTGGAAGTGTTGTGCAACCCACATTTGATGTTGGCCAACATCGCTACAAACAATGGCTTTATCGCCACCGGCTAAAGATAACTTGCGTAAAAAATCAGGCGCAAAAACTTTATCGCCTGGCGCATCATAACGCTCAGGATATTTTGCTTTCATGGCAGCGCAGTGATCGCGCCATTCATCAATGGCCAACTCTTGCACCAGCTCAGGCAAGTATTCGGCAAAGCGTTCATCCAAAGCAACGTCGGCTTTACGTAATTTATCAATTTCTGCGGCATCAATATCGCCATGAATGACTTTGGCATTTGGTGCAAACGTAGAAAGTTTACCGGTTGCACGATCATCAAAACGTGCGCCTAACACAATCAATAAATCACATTCTTGTACCGCAAAATTAGAAGCCGGCGTACCGTGCATGCCCAACATACCAAGATCTAATGCATCGCGATAATCAACCGAGCCTTTGGCTTTTAGCGTCCAAACAGCAGGGATTCGTGTTTCGCGAATAAACTGACGTAACACTGCTTCAGCACCGGCCATGGCAACACCACCGCCAATATACAACAAAGGTTTTTTGGCTTGTGCTAATAAGGCTTTGGCTTTTTCAATTTGTGCAGATTGTTTATTAGCGTTTACTTCAACCACTTTCATAGCACGTGCAGCAGCTAAGCCAGCAGTGATGTCTTTGGGTAAATCAACCAACACCGGCCCAGGTTTGCCAGAACGTGCAATAGCAAATGCTTCGCGCACCGTGGCATACACATCTTCCGTGCGCCGCACAATATAACTGTGCTTGACCACTGGCAAACTCATGCCAAAAATATCAACTTCTTGGAAAGCATCGGTGCCCATCACATTGGTTGACACTTGACCGGTAATCACCAACATTGGTACCGAATCCATAAAGGCATTGGCGATGCCCGTTAGAAGATTAGTGGCACCAGGGCCAGAGGTTGCCATGCACACACCAACCTTGCCAGACACGCGCGCATAGCCATCGGCAGCCAAGGCTGCGCCTTGTTCATGACGCACCAAGATGTGTTTGATCGGGTAATCAACCAAGGCATCGTAAACTGGCATAATCGCGCCGCCCGGATAACCGAACAACACTTCACAGCCTTCGGCTTGCAACGCATCAAGCAACCAATGCGCGCCGGATTTTATGATGGTTGGGTCTGGCTTACTGCCTTCCATAGTCATTCCTTATGCTGTTAACCAAGGCATACGCGCTCGTAATTCAACGCCTACTTTTTCAATCGGATGCGCTAAGTCGCGTTGTTTCATGGCGTGATAATTAGGGTTACCATTTTCATATTCGGCAATAAATTCACGAGCGAATTGACCACTTTGAATTTCTTTCAATGCTTCACGCATGCGGGCTCGCGTTTCTTCATTAATGATGCGTGGGCCACGGGTTAAATCACCGTATTGGCATGTTTCAGAGACGAACTGATGCATCTTTGCCAAACCGCCTTCGTGCAACAAATCAACAATCAATTTCAACTCATGCAAACATTCGTAATAAGCAACCTCTGGTTTGTAGCCGGCTTCAACCAAGGTTTCAAAACCTTGCAAGACTAATTCAGTGGT
>JAGNUI010000138.1 GCA_017987065.1 Arenimonas sp. | reverse complement strand
TGCCCGCGTTTTGGGGCATTGGCTTTCGGCACAATAGCGCGTTTGAAGCCATGCATGGCCGCTTCTTTCAGGCGCTCTTCGCCATTTGGCACTGGGCGGATTTCACCCGACAGCCCTACTTCACCAAAGGCCACTGTTTTTTCGGCTAATGGCCGGTCTTTCAGCGACGACAATACCGCCAACAACACCGGCAAATCGGCAGCGGTTTCCTGCACGCGAATACCGCCAACCACATTCACGAACACGTCTTGGTCATACACACCCACGCCACCATGACGATGCATCACGGCAAGTAACATGGCCAAACGGTTTTGTTCTAAACCTAAGGTCACACGCCGCGGATTCGGCATCGGTGATTGATCGACCAAAGCCTGTACTTCCACGAGTAGTGGGCGTGTGCCTTCGCGTGTAACTAATACAACACTGCCCGGTGCGCTTTGGCTTTGCCCGGATAAAAAAATCGCGGATGGATTGGCCACTTCTTTCAGGCCTTTATCGGCCATAGCGAACACGCCTAATTCATTGACTGCACCGAAGCGATTTTTGAACGCACGCAGAATGCGGAAGCGCGAACCGCTCTCGCCTTCGAAATACAACACCGCATCAACCATATGCTCAAGCACGCGCGGCCCGGCAATACCACCTTCTTTGGTGACGTGTCCTACTAAAAAAACTGATGTGCCGGTTTCTTTGGCGAAACGCACGAGACGCGCGGCACATTCACGCACTTGACTGACCGAGCCCGGCGCCGCACTAAGCTGCTCACTCCATAATGTTTGGATAGAATCAGCAACAATTATTTTTGGCTTTGCGTTTTCGCAATGCTGGATGATTTTTTCCACCGAAGTTTCGGCTAAAGCATTAAGATGCGCCAGCGATAATCCCAAGCGTTTGGCACGCCCGGCAATTTGCCCCAAACTTTCCTCACCACTGATATAAAGTGCCGGTACATTAGCCGCCATGCTGGCCATCGATTGCAACAGCAACGTGGATTTACCAATGCCCGGATCGCCGCCAATCAAGACCACCGAGCCTTCCACCAAGCCACCGCCCAATACGCGATCCAGCTCATTCAAACCAGTACTTAATCGGGTTTGCTGTTCATCGGAGACATTTTTAAGTGGCGTAATTTGAGCGGCACTGGCGCCGGCATAACCAGCTCTTGCTTGCTTGACAGGCGATGATGAGCCTAATGAGATTTCCGTTAACGTGTTCCACGCCGCGCAATCACCACATTGTCCCTGCCACTGCCCATACGAGGCGCCACATTCGGAACAAACATAAGCGGATTTGGTTTTTGCGGGTTTAATTTTTGATATAGCCATGTACTAAGTGTAGCCCGAGCTTCATTAAAAAAGCATCGGAATAAACTGCTTTTAATAGAAATAAATTGCTCAAGTATTTAAAATTCTGGCTTAAACGATTATTTCTTGAACAACTTAGCAAACACAAAAACAATAAACACCACAACCAAACCAAGCAATACACCGAATACCAAATTTAGAGCGCCAGAAACTAACCACGGCGCAGCTGGCAGTATTTTGCTCATCGCTTCAATGGCATGATGCAAAACCGGTACGTTATGGGTGAAAATTCCGCCACCCACCAAAAACATGGCTGCTGTGCCGGCGATGGATAAAAACTTCATCAGCTTCGGTGCTAGCCACAATAAGAAATTACCAATCTGGTGCTTTAACTTCGCCCACATCGACAATGCTGGATTCTTGATTAAATGCAAACCAGCGTCATCAAGCTTAACAATACCAGCGACTATTCCATACACACCAACAGTCATTAGCACTGCAACTGCCGACAATGTAAGCACCTGCACCTTCAAAGTGGATAATGCAACCGCGCCGAGCGTAATCACAATAATTTCTGCTGAGAGAATAAAATCAGTGCGTATAGCGCCTTTAATTTTATCTTTTTCATAAGCAACAATATCAAGTTCAGGATTGGCAACCGCATCAATCAATTCTTGGTAATGTTGCTCGTCTTCACTGGCCTTATGAAACAATTTATGCACTAGCTTTTCCGAGCCCTCAAAACACAAATATGCACCACCAATCAGTAGCAAAGGAATAATCAACCAAGGAATAAAGGCACTGATTAGCAATGCCGAGGGCACTAAAATCAATTTATTGACGAACGAGCCTTTGCAAACCGCCCACACCACCGGCAATTCACGATCGGCATTTACACCGCTGACCTGCTGCGCGTTTAAAGCGAGATCGTCACCCAATACACCCGCCGTTTGTTTTGCCGCGACTTTAGTCATCACCGAAACATCGTCCAGCAATGTGGCGATATCGTCGAGCAGTGCGAGTAAGCTGGAGCCGGCCATGGCGAACCTTTTTAATGATGTAGGGGCAAATAATATTTGCCCAATGGTCTATGCTCGTAAACACAAAAACAGAATGGTGCCGAAAACAGGAATCGAACCTGCGACCCCCTCATTACGAATGAGATGCTCTACCAACTGAGCTATTTCGGCGCTGTGTAATTTTACGTTTTTTGCTGCGCTTACGCAATGCAAGCTAGTCAATTAGCTTAATGCGAAGCTCTTTGGGCAGGGCAAACACCATATTTTCCGGCTCGCCAGCGAGTTCTTCAACAGTGCCATCAGCAATGGCTTGCAAGTGCGAAACCACGCCTTGCACCAGCAACTCTGGCGCAGAAGCTCCGGCAGTTACACCGATTTTTGTCGCGCCCTTTAGCCACTCAGGCTTGATATCGTTTTTGCCATCAATGAGGAATGCACGCGCACCATTTTTTTCTGCCAATTCACGCAAGCGATTTGAATTGGAGCTATTCACTGAACCGACCACAAAAATTAAATCGCACTGAGCAGAAAGCTCGCGCACGGCATCTTGGCGATTTTGCGTGGCATAGCAAATGTCATCGTGTTTGGGGCCAATAATTTTTGGGAATCGAACACGCAGTGCTACAATCACATCGCGTGTTTCATCCACGGACAAAGTGGTTTGGGTGGTATATGCCACATGCTCTGGCTGTGAAACTTCCAGCACTTCTGCGCTTTGAATATTTTCAACCAAATAAATTTGGCCTTGTGCGCCTTGGCTTAACCATTGACCCATGGTGCCTTCAACTTCAGGGTGGCCTTCATGCCCAATGAGAATCACATCGCGGCCGGCACGGCAATGACGAGTGACTTCAATATGTACTTTGGTAACCAGTGGGCATGTCGCATCGAATACATTTAATCCGCGCTGTGCTGCTTCAGATCGTACTGCTTGTGATACCCCATGAGCGCTGAAAATAACGGTGGCACCGGCTGGTACTTCATCTAGTTCATCAACGAAAATAGCGCCGCGTTGTTTTAAATCGTTGACTACAAATTGATTGTGCACCACTTCATGACGAACATAGATTGGCGCGCCTAAAGTTTCAAGTGCGCGATTGACGATTTCTATAGCGCGATCAACTCCAGCACAGAATCCACGTGGATTGGCCAATACAATATCCATAATTACGCTGCCTTCTTCTCAGTTTTAAAGCTGAGCACAATTAATAACACAGCGGCAATCGAAATGGCTGAATCGGCTAAGTTAAAGACTGGCCAGTGGAAACTGCCGTAATACCAATGCACGAAATCAATCACATAACCGAAACGTATACGATCAATTAAATTTCCTAAAGCACCGCCAATAATCAGCGCCAACGGTAATGCGGTTTGCCAATCACGACGATCAGCATTTTTCAACATCAGCACACATACTACCGAAATAATGACGGCTAAAGCGCTAAACAACCATTGCTGCCAACCACCTGCCTGCGCCAAGAAACTAAAAGCGGCACCGCGATTATGCACCAAGGTCCAATTCCAAAAACCCGGTATCACTTCAACCGATTGTTGATAGGTCAATGTTGACAAGGCCCATGCTTTACTTAACCAATCAAAAAAAATGATCGCCGCCGAAAGTATTAACCATTTGAGTGCATTGTTACTTTTGACTTGCATTAAAAATATCTCCGTACTTCACCAACGCCATTCACATTAGAAATACAGCGTTCGCACAATTCTGGATCGTGCGCATCCAGTCCAACGCTTGCCACATAATGCCAACAACGAAC
>JAGNUI010000137.1 GCA_017987065.1 Arenimonas sp. | reverse complement strand
GCAAAATTCATCGTGCCACTATTAATATCAACCGCTTCTTTAAGGAGCGTCATCGCGCGTTGGTGATCGCTTTTAACATGCGTGACAATCGCTGCTTCTATGGGATTTTGCGTTTCTTTAGCCACACTGACGCTACTGAAAACAAGAAAAGAATAGATAGCGCAACTGATTATATTAAGACGGTTCATGGATAGTAAAACCTAAAGAGAAATTGTTATTACATTACCTTAAATTCAGAATCGTTTTGTGAGAATGATTCAGTATGTTTAAGGCACTTTTGTTTTTTCGGCCATTAAAACAACCAAAGCCAAATGCTTGCCATCTTGGCTGGCTACTAAGCGCTTGATATCGCCATTAAGATTGGGCACGTCAGCAAAACGAACGAAGGCACTCCCAGGCTTACCATCCCAGCGCAACAACGTACTGCCCTTGGCCATTAATATGGAGCCATCCGGTAACCAAGCATAATCTTCACTGAAATCTGGTGCTTGTTCATCCGCAGCGCTAACCGGCATAGCCACCAAAACTGTAGCGGATTTATCACCTGGGGCAATGGCCGAAATGACCCATTGCTTCGAATCACTTTGATCAACAAAGGAAACTCGTCCATCAGGCGTGCGAGCTATTCGCCTGCCTGGGGAATTGGCTAAGTCTGTGGTTTTGCCCGTGCTTATATCAGCCGATACTAAACGATTCGGAATCTTTTTTTCGGCATCGCCAACAACGAATAAAGCCGCCTGTTTTTTTTCAATCCAAGCGTAATAGCCAATGCTGGTCACATCAATGAGACTCATCCCCGGCGTGCCATCAAGGTTGTAACGCCAGAGTGGCGGATTAGTGGAATCAGCACCTTGAGCGTTCGGTGTTGCCACACGAATCACCGAAAATCCAGAACCATCGGGCATGGGCACCGGCGAATATTCGGCTTCTTTGGTTGCGGTAATTTGGGTAGTTTGTGCTGTTTTGATGTCGTAACGAAACACATCATTTTGACCACTACGATCTGATATGTAATACAAGGATTGATTATCAGAAAAGAACGCCGGATGATTATCGTAGCCTAGCTTTTGACTGATATTTTTTACAGCCAAGACTTTAGCATTATCTAGATTAACGGTTGCCAAAAAAACTTCAAAATTGGGCATCGGTTCATCCGCTTGAACTGCTGAAGGCGCCACGGGAACTGGCGCGAGTTGAGCCGTTTGGGCGTTAACCGTTTGGCAAGCAAGAACAGCAAATAATGCGCTTGTTAAAATTTTCATGGTCATCTTGAATGTTCCCTATTTAGCAAAAAGAAGATGGCGGCTAGTGGTATCACTATCATTACATATATTTGCGATGACCTTCGACACCCTGACTTTTGGGACGCTCAATATTTGCCTCGTTTTTTTACAATGCCCGAAAGGCAAGCCATTGATTGCCTATTTTTGGGGAATAAAAGTGTTGGAAATTCGTCATGTGATAAAAACTTTTGGTCGCGATGTCACGGCGGTCAATGATGTTTCACTCAATCTTAGTCACGGTGTGCTTGGGCTTATCGGCCATAACGGCGCCGGCAAAACCACACTGATGCAAATGCTGGCAACACTTACCCGCCCAACCAGTGGACAGATATTATTTCGAGGCCAAGACATCTGCAAAAACCCGAACGCCATTCGTGCTCGATTGGGTTACTTGCCACAAGATTTTGGTGTTTACCCCAATTTGACTGCTTTGGAGTTCATGCAGTATTTTGCGGCTCTGAAAGGGGTTAATAATCCCGCACGCATCAAACATTTGCTTGAATTAGTTAATTTGCACGACCAAACCCATCGCATGGCCTCGACTTTTTCAGGCGGTATGCGGCAACGACTTGGCATTGCCCAAGCCTTATTAAATGACCCCGATATTTTAATTGTTGACGAACCCACTGCCGGCCTTGATCCCGAAGAACGTTTACGCTTTCGCAATTTATTAGCTGAATTGGGCTTTAAAAAACTGGTCATTATGTCTACTCACATCGTATCCGATGTGGAAAGCATTGCCAGCCAATTAGCCATCATGCGCAACGGAAAATTAATCGCCTTTGAAACGCCTGATCAAATACTCGACAAAGCACGTGGTCAAATTTGGTCAGCGCGTGTTACAGCTGAACAATATGAAAGCCTACGCGAACAGATGCATGTGCTTAATGCGCAACGACAAGGCGATAATTTCAATCTGCGTATTGCCCATACAAGCTTGCCATTCGCTGGGGCAATTGCTGCAGAACCGAGTCTTGAAGAAGCACTGATGACGCAACGCTACGCTTTGCAAAATGGTGCAAATGTGAACGTTGACAACACGCCCATTAAGCAAAGCGCATGAACGTTCACATCATCAAAGTATTAGCTGGCAATGAGGTCAAGCTACGCCTTCGACGCTTAAGCACCTTAGTGACGTTGTTTGCCGTCGTCATCCTAAGTTGGTTAATGGTGCCAGCTAAAGACAGTGGCATGACTTTAATTGCACTGAACGACGCTCGCGTGCTCAATACCAGCACAGCATTGGCTTTCGGTACAGCGTCACTGGCGGCCATCGTTTTGGGATTGGGCAGTTTTTATTTAACTCGTGGCCGAGTTAGCGAAGACATGCGTAGTGGTGTTGGTGGGGTGATTGCAGCGAGTCAAATCAGCAATAGCCTATTCTTGTTGTCGCGTTGGATTGGCGGCGTTGCGTATATGATTTCGCTCATTGGTGCTTTGCTAGGCACAACCCTGGTGCTGCATTTGATTCGCGGCGATGGGCCCATTGAAATCAGCATTTATCTACAAACTTACAGCATGCTATTAATTCCAATGGTGTTTTTTGGCGTCAGTAGTGCAATATTGTTCGACAGCTTTAGCTTCTTAATGGGCAAAGCCGGGGATGTGCTTTTCTTTATTTTATGGATGTTTCAATTAGCTCTGATGGCTGTAGTTGACGGTAAGGGCATTCAAGACATATCGCTATTGCTGCTATTTGATTTTTCCGGTCTAGCCGCTAATATGATGACTTTGCAAAATCTCGTTCACAGCACCCAACTCTCAGTGGGGATGAGCGACTACAACGCCAAATTGCCGGAAATCACACTGCCACATTTAACCTGGCCAATAGAAATTATTTTTTTGCGAATGGGCTCGGCCTTAATGGCGATTACGCCTTTACTGCTCGCCTTGAACATGTTTCATCGTTATTCTCCAGATCGAGTTAAAGTCATTAGTACGCGAAAGCGTCGTTCACCAATTGCCATAATTAATGGCTGGCTACGACCATTATCGCGTTTGGTGCGGCCGATATTTACATTGGCAGGGAAATTGCCCGGCATAAGCGGTCAAATTCTTGCCGATGTCGCATTGACATTGGTTAGCTCACCACTGGCAATAGCTATGGCTTTGTTTTTTTCTTTCGCCGCCATGCTCATCGATGCCAGCAAACTACCGGTTCTGTTGATGGCTGCGGTTATTTTTTGGGGCATTTTTATGAGTGAAATCAGTACTCGCGATTATGCAGCCAGCGCCGAAGATATCACTGGCACCGTCAACGGGGGAGAAACCAAACGTTATTTACGCCAGTTAATCGCCAGCCAGGTTTTGGGACTCGCATTTATGGGCGTCATTGCTTTGCGTTGGTGTTTGGATACGCCAATGCGTGCAGCTGCAATGTTGATTGGTTTATTTAGCTTGAGCGCTTTGGCTATGCTTTTTGGTCGTTTTTCAAGAACTGCGAGCACGTTTATTGTCTTGTTTTTGTTTTTATCGTATATAGCGCTAAATGCGAAAAATATCGCAATCTTGGATTTTGTCGGATTTAACGGTGCCGCCAATAGCTACTCGATGTTGATGTATGCCCTGCTAGGTCTCATCGCCACAATCGCTGGCTACGGGTACAATAAGCAACAGGCTAGATAATTAACCAAGTTGGTTTGATTCCCTTTAAAACTATATAGTTGGCATCCGCATGTTGAACTGGAAACAAATTGTCGAATTTGCCGAAAATGGCAACCCAGTACCCAATCGCACTATTACTTTGAGCGATGCGCAATGGCGTGAAAAATTGAACGACGAACAATTTCGTGTCACTCGTCAACACGGCACAGAACATCC
>JAGNUI010000023.1 GCA_017987065.1 Arenimonas sp. | reverse complement strand
CGGCATCGAGCAATTCAGACTCAACGGCTTTTTGTGTGCTTAAGGTACTGGAAATACCACCAATGCGGACTTCTTCGCCGGCCGGCACTTGTGCCAGAAATTTTTGCAAGGTTTGTTTGTTTTCGAATTTGGCGGTGATGTTGCGATTAACCTGATTGCCGATGAACACATTTTTCTGGGTGGTTTGATCAAAGCGGTATTCGGGATTAATGCTGATATTGGTGGCCGTAATCTGCGTCGGTTTCAAGCCAAGTGCTTTCAGACTTTTTACCATGGCACCGGTTTTACTTTCAACAACCGCGCTGGCCTCGCCCACATCCAAACTGGTTTTCTGCACGGTGATGCTAATCTCGAAGCGATCAGGAATCATATTGCGTTCGGCATGGCCACGCACCACCACATACGGTGCACTCGGCAAAGCTTGCGCGAAAGTGTGCGTCGAGAGTAATGCGCCCAGCAATAACAGACTCAAATTAATTTTCATAAACATCCTTTAAAGTGAATTTATAAGCCTTGTGCGGCTTGTTGCACCGCGCGAAACAAAGCGCGGCCTTTGTTCATGGTTTCTTTCCATTCCAATTCCGGCACCGAATCAGCAACCACGCCGCCAGCCGCTTGCACGTGCAATTGGCCATCTTGAATCACTGCCGTACGAATGGCAATGGCTAAGTCGGCTTGATCGTCCCAAGCCCAATAACCCACCGCGCCGCCGTAAACGCCACGCTTGACCGGTTCAAATTCGGCAATCACTTCCATGGCACGAATCTTTGGCGCACCCGTTAAGGTGCCAGCTGGAAAGGTGGCGCGAAACACATCCATAAAACGTAAGCCCGGCCGAATTTTTCCAACCACTTCGGAGACAATATGCATCACGTGCGAATAGCGTTCAACAATCATATGCTCAGTCATTTTCACGCTACCCACTTCAGCAATGCGGCCAACATCATTTCGACCCAAATCGATCAGCATTAAATGTTCAGCACGTTCTTTCGGGTCTGCTAACAATTCAGCTTCCATGGCCAAATCATCGGCGTCATCACGGCCACGACGGCGCGTACCGGCAATAGGCCGAACCACCACTTGCCCCGCTTGCACACGCACTAAAATCTCGGGGGATGAACCCACAATCTGTTCGCGGCCTAAATCTAGAAAATACATATACGGCGATGGATTTAAGGAACGCAATGCCCGATACACATCCAGCGGACGGGCAAGGTATGGCACCGATAATCGCTGGCTTATTTGTACTTGGAAAACATCACCGGAATACACGTATTCTTTGCATTGCTGAACCGCTTGCAAGTATTTTTCTTTTGGAAAGCTGGAGATAAAATGCGATTCATCGATTGCTGTGGGTTCTTGCAAGCGAGGATAAGTGACCGCCGTTTCACGCAACTGATGCACTAAGGTCTCTAAGCGTTGCACGGCATTTTCATACGCATTGTCTTGCTCGGGATTGGCATTCACAATCAAATAAATCTTGCCTTTCAAATTATCAAATACCGCTAATTCTTCGGCCAGCATTAAATAGATATCTGGCATGCCGAGTTGATCTTGGTTTTGTTTAGTCTGAAGTTTGCTCTCAATATACTGCGCGCATTCGTAGCCAAAATAGCCAACCCAACCGCCATGAAATTTCGGCAAGTCTGGCAAAACCGGGACGCGAATGGCCTGTTTAATTTTTTCAATTTCAGCCAGTGGATCAGCCACAATTTCATCACGCACAATCGCGCCGTTTTCTTCCAGCAATAAACGGTAGCCGTATACTTTTAGCACCGTACGTGCTGGCATGCCAATAATGGAATATCGGCCCCAACGCGCGCCGCCTTCAACCGATTCAAATAAATAACTACACGCGCCACTGGCTAATTTTAGATAGGCCGATAACGGCGTATCGAGATCAGACAACACCTCATGCACAACGGGAATTCGGTTAAATCCCTGCGCGGCAAAATCTTGAAATTGAGCAGCGCTAATCATATTGTTTTTGCTATCTCGGTGCGCATTTGTGCAATGACTTGCGCATAATCATTGGCGCCAAAAATGGCGGAGCCAGCCACAAACGCATCGGCACCGGCTTGCGCAATGGCGGCAATATTCTCAACTTTCACGCCACCATCTACTTCCAAACGTATTAACTTACCGGTTTCGCGAATACGTTCGCGCACTAAGCGGATTTTATCCAAACTGTGCGGAATAAATGATTGCCCACCAAAACCGGGATTGACCGACATAATTAATACCAAATCCAGTTTATCGAGGACGTGATCCAGCACATGCAAAGGCGTGGCCGGATTCAACACCAAACCGGCTTGACAACCCAGCTCTTTAATCAAGCCAATGGTGCGATCGACATGCTCTGAGGCTTCCGGATGGAAGCTAATCAAGGTGGCGCCGGCTTTGGCAAAGTCCGGAATAATGCGATCAACCGGCTTGACCATTAAGTGCACATCAATGGGGGCGATAACACCATGTTTACGAAGTGCTTCACAAACCAATGGGCCAATGGTCAGATTCGGCACGTAATGATTGTCCATCACATCAAAATGCACCCAGTCAGCGCCAGCAGCGAGCACTGCATCAACTTCTTCACCGAGCTTGGCAAAATTCGCGGACAAAATGGACGGTGCAATAATCGGTTTCATGATTTATTCCTTAAGGCTGTTTTCGTAATTTTTGTAATTCATCAAAAGCGGCATTGATTTCACGAGCACGCAACTCTGCCAACTCTTTCAGTTCCGGTGCGGCATTGGCAACTTTATCAGGATGGTAATCGGATATTTTCCGACGGTAGGCTTGCTCAATTTCTTCAAGGCTAGCCGTTTCGGGGATATCGAGTACAACATACGGATTGGCATCCACAACGGGGCGATTAGTGCTTGATGGGCTTTCTGAATCAGCTGGCGTGGTTTTTTTGTTGAAATACCCAATGTCGTATAAATGCCCAATGGCAAGGCCAATAACAGCCAATGGCCAAGCGCGAAAGCGGCCTAAGGCCAAACCAATGATGACGCCAATAATCTTTCCTGTGGATTTACTCACACTATTTTCCTGTTAATTACGCATTGAATAAATGACATGACCGTATTCTAGCAGTCAGCGTGCTTGCTTAGCGGTACAATAGGCAAAGTCCGCACATCTTTAAGGTTTTTTTTGTGGCCACTACTTTGCACACCTCCGATTTAGCACTACCCCTTTTGCACCGTGGCAAAGTCCGCGATGTTTATGAACTGCCGGCCAATCGTTTATTGATGGTAGCCAGCGATCGCCTGTCGGCATTCGATGTGGTCTTGCCCGACCCAATTCCCGGCAAAGGTGAAATGCTGTGTCAGATTTCCAATTTCTGGTTCGCACAAACCGCGCATCTGTGCCCAAATCACTTAACCGGCGAATCAATCGCTTCGGTATTGCCAAACGATGTAGAACTGGCCCTATATGCCAAGCGTTCGGTGGTGGCCAAAAAACTCAAAGCGTTGCCGGTGGAAGCTATTGTGCGCGGCTATATTATTGGTTCTGGCTGGAAAGACTATCAAGCCAGTGGCGCCATTTGCGGCATCAAGCTACCAAGTGGTTTACGCCAAGCCGAGCAACTACCCGAGCCCATTTTCACACCATCCACCAAAGCGGCGGTGGGCGATCACGATGAAAACGTCGGGTTCGATGTCATCGTCGATAAAATCGGTGCCGATTTAGCCGAACAGATTCGTGCCAAAACCTTGGAAATCTATGCATTCGCTTCGCGCTTTGCGGCCGAAAAAGGCATCATCATCGCTGATACCAAACTGGAGTTTGGCTTGGATGAACACGGCGTATTGCACGTGATGGATGAAATGCTGACCCCAGACTCCTCACGTTTTTGGCCAGCCGATTCCTATCAGGTTGGCATTAGCCCACCAAGCTATGACAAGCAATTCGTGCGTGATTATTTGGAAACCTTGGATTGGAATAAAGCCGCGCCAGGCCCGCGCGTACCTGCCGAAATCATCAATGCCACACGCGCCAAATACGCCGAAGCTCTGTTACGATTAGCTAATATCACCGTGGAGTAATGCAATGCGCAGCATCGAAGAACTACTGAGCAGTTATTCAAACGATCACCAAAACAGCCGAAACCAAAGCATGCATTTAATTTGTGTGCCGCTGATTGTTTGGACCATCACCGCATTTTTATGGTGCATACCGGTGCCCACTAGTTATTTAAAAGCTGGCTTTTGGTTTGCCTTCGTGCTTTTCTTTGTTTGCTCATATTATTGGAGATTGTCAAAATCACTGGCCATAGGTGCATTATTAGGCTTTACCATTTTTGGTTTTATCAATGTATTCATCATCGAATATTTCGGTATAAACGTCCTATTTAGAGCTGCTATTGCGGTGTTTGTGATTGCCTGGATTGGTCAATTTATTGGCCACAAATGGGAAGGTAAACGGCCTAGTTTTTTCACCGATTTGGTGTATTTATTAATTGGCCCGCTCTGGACTCTCAGTAAATTATACAAACGAGTTGGCATTGCCATCTAATCAGGGCCGCTTAAGTGGGCGCGAACTGGGTCTTGTCGCTTTAATTTGTTTGGCGTGGGCCGGTAATTTCATTACCTCGAAGCTGGCTTTACAGGAAATCCCGCCATTTCTATTCACTAGCTTGCGCCTACTATTACTGTGCATTGTACTTGGCGCGTTCCTGAAAATCCCTGATCGTGCGCTTTGGAAGCGGCTTGGATTAGTGGCATTTTTTAATGGTGTTTTGCATTTCGGTTTAAACTTTTGGTCCATTAAGCTCTCACACAACATTGCATCCCCTGCCATTGTGATGCAAAGCTATGTACCGATGGTGACACTGCTGGCTTGGTGGCTACTTGGTGAAAAATTCCATTGGCGAACTGGCACCGCCATTGCGATTAGTTTTTTTGGCGTGCTGGTGCTTGGCTTAGATCCAGAGATCATCAATGACCCAGCACCAGTGATTATTATGTTGGTCTCAGCACTCTGTATCGCGTTCGGCACTATCGCCATGCGTGGGCTGAATATGGATTTAATCCAACAGCAAGGCTGGACCGCCCTGCTCGCCATTCTGCCAATTTCGTTGATTAGCCTAGCCGCAGAAGGCAACCCGCTGCCATACATGATGCAAGCCAGTCCGCAAGCATGGTTTGGCGTTGTGTATGCTGCGCTGATTGCATCACTGGTCGGTCATGGCCTGTTCTTCGTATTAATCAAGCGCCATCCGGTCGCCTTGATCACACCCTATCTGCTGATTGCACCACTTTTGGCCTCGATTCTCGGCGTGATATTCCTGAATGACCATGTCGGCATCCGGGTCTGGATCGGTGGTGCGTTGGTGCTTTCTGGCGTACTCGCCATTGCCTTACGCAACTTGCAGAAAGCCAAACCGGAACCGCCGGCAGCAGCGGATTTGGTTTAAGCCAAACAACCAAAGGCCGGCATCATGCAGGCCTTTGGCGCAAAGCATTTCAGATCTGTTTTGGCGTTGAGGCACCTCGCGATTTCCAAAGCGAGTAAACAACGCCGCCCAACAGCAAGCCGAAGGTGACGGCCAAACTGATTTCGGCCGGCATCTTGCCGTCCCACAGCCAATCGCCCAGAAAGATCTTCGAGCCAATAAATATCAACACGAAGGCCAGCGCGTACTTGAGGTAGTGGAAACGGTGCACCATCGCCGCCAATGCGAAGTAGAGCGCTCGCAGACCCAGGATGGCGAAGATGTTGGAGGTGTAGACGATGAACGGGTCGGGCGTGATGGCGAAGATCGCCGGTACTGAATCGATGGCGAACACCACATCGGCTATTTCCACCAACACCAAGCACATGAACAGTGGGGTGGCGAACCAAGTCAGCTTGCCGGTAGCGCTGTCGGGCAACTTAACCCAGAACCGCTCGCCGTGCATCTCAGGGGTGACGCGCATGCGCTTTTGTAGGAACTTCAGCGCAACGTTGTTGGAAATATCAGGCTCATCGTTGATGGCGAACAGCATCTTCACGCCAGTGGCGACCAGAATGAGCGCGAACACGTAAAGAATCCAAGAGAAGTTCATCACCAGCGCCGCGCCCAGGCCAATCATAATGGCGCGCAGCACGATTACGCCGATGATTCCCCAGAACAGTACACGGTGCTGGTAGATGCGCGGCACCGCGAAGTAGGTGAAGATCATGGAGATGACGAACACGTTGTCCATCGCCAACGCCTTCTCCACCAGGTAGCCGGTGATGTAGAGCGTCGTCGCCTCCCAGGCGCGGGCTTCGGGCGTGGACAAGCTGGCGATCTGCGGATCTATCGCTTTCTCACCACCGTAGGTGTAGTAAATCCACCATACCGCCACGGCCCAGAGTAGGCCCAGGCTGATATAGAGCGCGGACATCCACAGACTTTCCTTCACTTCGATTTCGTGCGACTCCCTGTGGAGAACGCCAAGATCAAAGACTAGGATGGCCAGGACGGTAAAAAGGAAAGCCAGCCACACCCAGATCGGCATACCCAGCCATAGCATCGATAAAAAAACCATAAATTACACTCCGTCGTTTGCAGGGGGATGTCCTGACGGAGGCACGCAATTCGTTAGCATCGGTTGGAGCTGGGAGTGTGCGGGCCTCGGATCAGGAAATCGACTCCGACATCGTCATGCATTGAGCATGACCAGAGGGGCCCGCAGTCGAATTCGTAGTGTCGCTGGCGCAACGTGAAGCCGTCGTGAAAACGATGGTGGCGCTCCTACAAAAGCAAAAAAAGGACCCTTGCGGGTCCTTTTCAGTTAAACGTGTGGAACCCAGTTGTCTTTCTCGTTCGGGCGCAATATCCAGCGGCACAGCGCCGGCAGGAAAATAATCGCTGCGATCATATTTACCACAAACATAAAGGTCAGCATCACACCCATATCGGCTTGGAATTTCAAGTCGGAGAAAATCCACATCGCCACACCAACTGCCAACGTCAGCGCGGTATAGAAGATCGCGATGCCGGTGGTTTTCAATGCAATGAAATAGCTTTCCGAGAGTGTTTTACCTTGCAGCATCGCTTCGCGCATACGAGCGAAAATATAGATGCCGTAATCAACACCGATACCAACACCAAGCGCAACCACGGTTAAGGTATTTACCTTCATGCCAATGCCGAGCAGCACCATCAAGCTATGACCGAGCTCGGTGACTAACATTAGCGGCAGCGTGACACATAGGGCAGAACGTGGGCACTTGAAGCTTATCCAACACATCAGAAATACCGCTCCGTAAAGCAACCAAAGAATCAGATGTTCCTTATCGCGTACGGTATCGTTAGTGGCTGCTTGCACGCCCAATGGACCAGTCGCTAATCGGAAATTAACTTGATCGGTGCTGTATTCTTTGCCCTCTTCCTGTGCTTTGGCCATTAAGGCATTACGCTTTTGAGCGAAACCTTCTTCAAAAGCTTTGTTGTCCGTGCGGAATTTCTTGGTTTCAGCAACAATCCGATCGATGGTGGTTGATTTATGATCTTTGGTGAAAATAGTAACCGGAATAGCAGAACAATCAGCATTCAACAAACCAGAATCGGTTTCAAAACTTTGCGTTGCTTGACGCAAAGTATCGGGATCACGTGGCAAAACGCGCCAACGCACTGAGCCATCATTCCAACCAGCATTAACCATTTTGGCCGCCATTGGCAAGGTGATGACTTGCTCAACGCCTTCAACATTGGACATATGCCATGCAAAACGGTCGATGGTTTCCATTGCTTTATAGCTGGTAGTACAAGCCGATGGACCGGCTTCCACAATCACGTTCATGGTATCAACACCAAGCGCAAACTTCGAACTAATCAATCGCGCATCTTGGTTGTAGCGTGCTTCTGGTCGCAATTCAGCTACGCCTTGTTGCGCATCACCAATCATCACGTTGTTGCCAAACATCCAAGCTGAAACCCACATTACGGCGCCAATCAGCAAAACGGTTGCCGCTGCCTTCGGTTGCGAAAGCTTAGATAAAGCGACCCAAATTTTGTCGAATTGAGTGAGTTGACGCAAACGGAACTCGCGCTTTTTCTCAAGATTGCGAAGCTTGGTGTAGCTGAGCAATATCGGCAACAAAATCAAATCGGTCAGAATAGTCAGTGCAACGCCAACAGTGGCAGTTATGGCTAACTCGCGAATCATCTGAATTGGAATCACCATGATGGCGCCGAAACCAATACAACCGGCCAATAAAGCCACTGTGCCTGGAATCAACAAAGCATGGAAGCTGCGAGTTGCAGCAGTTAATGGATCAACTGCAAATTTTGCACGCTCGCGCAATTCTTCAACCGTGCCTTCTTCTAAACCACCGAAGAAAATTTCACCCCGGAAACGATTAATCATTTGTTCGCCATGGCTTACGGCAATCGCGAAGATTAAAAACGGGGTTAGCATGTTCATGGGATCAATACCGAAGCCCATTAATCTTAAGGCTCCTAGCATCCAAATGACCGACACCAAAGCCGCTAATACGGTGAGCGATGCTAATTTTGCAGAGCTGGAATACAAGAACAACAATAACCAAGTGAAAGCAATGGTTAACAAAAAGAATTTCAGGACACTCATCGCACCATCGGAAATATCACCAACCATTTTGGCAAAACCAATAATGTGGATGCTGGTGTTTTCGTTTTCGTATTTTTTGCGGATACCTTCTAATTGCTTGGCAACCACATTGTAATCAACTTTATTGATATTACTTTCTGGGATTAAATCACCCCAAACCATCGAGCCAGAATAATCTTTAGCTACTAAGCGACCAACAATACCTGCCTTGACGATATTGCCTTTGATTTTTGCAAATTGCTCCGGAGTGGCTTCAAACCCTTCTAAATTCGGGGTGAAATCCTGCGGAATAACATTGCCACCGCTTAAGCCATCTTCAACAACCTCAATAAAGCGCACATTAGGCGTAAACAAAGAGCGGGTTTTGGCATCATCAGTGGCATCCAAATTGATGACATCGCTGGTGATATTTTCCAAAGTTGCCATATATTCTTTGGAGAACATATTGCCATCTTTAGCAATAACAGCAATCAATACCCGATTGGCACCACCGAAATCGGACATGTAATCGGTGAAGGTGCGCATGTATTCATGTTGCAATGGCACTTGCTTGTTAAAACCAGCATCCACTTTTAATTGACTAGCAAAAAAAACCATGGCTCCTGTAATTAAAACGAACAGGGCCAAAATAATGGCGCGATTTTTAAAAATAATTTTTTCAGCGATGTCGTCAAATTTACTCATAAATACTCCATCACTTCATTGGGTAGATGATATTGCCAAGATCAGAGGTCAGCACATAGCCTGTGCTACTTGGAATAATGGCGGAAAATGCTGGGCCTTGGCCAGATTTGAGTTGTACGTTGCGTTTAGTAAAAGCAGATTCATTAGGTTTTCGCACAAAAAGTGAACCATTACTGCCTACCAAAACAACCGTACCATCTTCAGAAACGGTGCCACCTTGTAAACTGATGTCGGTGCCGCTTGGAATTTTAGTCCAGTTGATGCCAGCATCTGCGGATTCAAAAATATTGCCACGTAAGCCAAATGCCAATATTTTCTCGCCTCCCAATGAAATAACACCAAACATGGAGCCACCGTAGGGCAGTCGAATTTTTTGCCAAGTAGCGCCTTCATCAACAGATTTAATGCCGGTACCACGCTCACCCATCACAATAATCGCTCCCGACTCGGTGCGCGTTATTGCATTGAGATGTGGATCGTCTTCTGCTGCAATGGCTAAATCATTTTCGTCAAACACACCGCTACTGGAAGCGACCATTTCAGATGACGCATTTGAATCTTGAGAACCAGACGAACTGATAGCCTGCCAGGTTGCTCCGCCATCTATTGTTTTCAGCAATAGACTATAAGATCCAACCGCATAACCGGTGTTTTCATCCAAAAAAAGCGTGTCTAAAATTGCTGAACCATTCGTTATTTCTTTGCTTTCAGAAGACCAAGGCATAACGCGCTGGTTTTTCCAAGTCTTACCAGAATCTGCGGAATGTAAAATAACACCATCGTGCCCAGCAGCCCAAATTTTCGCACCTTGCGCACTGACAGTGGTCATTGTTGATCGTGTTGGTGTTGGCGACTGCACCCAAGTCATACCATCAACAGAGGTGACAATATTGCCTCGCTCACCAACGGCTACAAAACCGGTATCCGATTTAGCAATGTCCAGTAACAAACTAAACTGTGCTTTTGGCATTATCTCAGACGGTGTTATTGACGGATCATCTTTTGCAATCTCTAAAGACATAGCAATGAGAGGCAATACTAAGATGGAAGTGGCACTTATAAAGTGCCAAGAATATTTAGGCATTGAAGCCATGAAGTTCTCCCGCTTCGGGATTAATGTAAAAAAAACCGCGCCCGAAAGCGCGGTTTATTTGGCTGATATTAACGTACGCCATCCATGCGTAGATTTTGCGGCGTGAAATCAGATGGTGAGCTTTGGAAACCGAAGTTAAATGGTTTCATTTCGTTGTCCAATAAGCCTGAAATATAACGGCCAGATTTCAAATCATGATGGGTTTCTTTGGTTGCCCAAACCGTTGGTACTTCGTAATAGTTGATATTCGATGCTTCTGAGTAGTACCAAATTTTACCTTGGCCATCATAACCATCTACCGCAACAATTTGCCAGCTATCTTCATCAAGAAAAAAGGTGCGACGACTAAAGATATGACGCTTGCCTGGCTTCAAGGTAGCATCAACCACCCAAACACGATGCAATTCATAACGAAGCAAATTAGGATTTAAATGATTTGGTTTAACGATTTCTTTAATTTTTAATTTACCGCTATGCACTGCATAGGAGTTGTAAGGTATGTACATTTCTTTCTTACCCACCAACTTCCAATCGAAACGGTCCATTGCACCGTTAAACATATCAGTCATATCATTGGTACGCAGACCATCGGTTGCTGTACCAGGATTATCATAGGCAACGTTTGGCGCTAAACGGACACGACGCTGACCAGGATTATAGACCCAAGCTTTACGCGGTGTGGTTACTGAATTTAAGCTTTCGTGTACCAAAAGTACTTGTCCAGCCAAACGTGCCGGGCCCAACACCACTTGTTTGAAATATAACAAAATACCATTGATGTTCTCGGTGGTATTGCCGGGTTTGTAGTACAAACCCAAAGCATCTTCTTGCAAAATGGTTAAGGTGTAGGCGCCTGATGCTGTTGGTGCTGCTTGGTTGGCAAAGCGAGAAAATGAAACAGCTTTGTATTTCAGCTTGTGATTCCAAATGACCTCATGACCATTTTGAGGAATTGGAAAAGGTAAGCCTTCAGCGCAATTCTTGATACCCTCACCACCAGACACTAGCGTGCAGGTTGTCGCATTTTTGAAAGTCATCTCATAATTACGCTTTGGGAAAGATCCTGAACGACGTGTTGGATATACGTCCATCTTAAAGGTTTTATATTTGGCAAACATGGCTTCTTGACCAACCGTCAATTGATCCGCATATTTTGTGTAGTTTGCTGGTGTAATCGTAAACTCGGCTTTATCGCTAGCAAACGGATCCGGATGAAACATGCCGGTTTTATAGCCTGCAGGTGGTTTGGTAATACCACCAGTCCAAGCGGGAATAGCGCCGCCATTACCGGCTTTTTCAGCACCCGTTGGTGTTAAGTTTTTGCCAAGTTGAGCAGCTTTATCTGCACTAACTGCCGCAACAGTTGCCTGTGAGAGTATAAGGCCGGTTCCGACCAATGCTGTCAGCATGGATTTATGTAGTAATGTTTTCATTCGAAAATTCCCTCCCAGGATTGTTAGAACGAGTATTTAACTGCTAAAGAGTAAAAATCACGGTCAGCGATTTGGTTCAAGCCGCTAGCGCCACCGAAAGTCGTGTAACTTAAATCAAAAACCCAACTATTCAAATAGTTTGCTTCTACGCCAGCAGTAAGTGCAGTACGGCCTTCCAAGAAATTACCGCCCGGACCTGGGGTGATACCGTTAACGTCATGAGCAAAGGCTAGGCGTGGCGACAGTGTTACAGAAGTGCCGAAAACACTGTTGTAATCTGCCCTTGCTGCAATACGATACCCCCATGAGAAATTAGTTGGGAAGCCATCAACCTGCGTCACTGGATTGCGTAATGCACCGGCATTCAATGGATTGTACAAAGCTGCTTGCAATGCCGCACCGGTGGCTGCTGATGGCGCGGTATTGTATGCAGTAATGAGTGCAAGCAGGTCATCACCAAGCGAAACGCCACCGCCAGTATCAGTACCTTCACCTTCGAAACGCAGAACCGATTTATCAGGCAAGCCAACTTGGGTAGCGCCAAGTTCTGCAACCAAAGCAATCTGCGAGGCGCCCAAGACTTGTGCAAACGCCTTAGTGAAAGTCATCTGTACTTGACTCTGATCTAACTCACGATAGCCTTGAATGTAATCGCCGGCGCCATAAGAGCCCAATTGACTGGTGAACAACATGGTAACTGGCGCACCATTTGCCGTTTGCAACGGGTTTAATGGGGTTAACGATGCAAATAATACTTCTACGTCATCGATTTGGAATGGCATGTTCGGGCGATAACTGAACTCGCCTTGCCATGCTACACCGCCTGGTAAGGTGGTATTGAAGCTCACACCGAACAAATGGATATCTTCTGGGTATTCCACAATCAGTGCCGCCGTATTAGGCTGAGCCAGCGGGAATCCGGGCGTGGTGGGGAATGGCTTGGCGGCTTGGCCAGAAAGCAATGGCAACTTGCTGTGGTAATTCATGGCATAGAAACCGAATTCGGTTTGGTTCCAATCTTCGGCAAACCAACGTAAAGCCAGACCAAATTGCCCCTGATCGCTGGCGTCACGACCGCCCTGGTTTAGACCGGCAGCAGCGCAAGATGATTGAATCAAGGCTTTCGCTGTGCCGTAACCTACTGGACCACCACCGTATTGGGCTGCCAATGCTTCGTATTTATCCGAATTGGCGTAGTTAACTTGACCAGCCGCATTTTGACCAATGATGCAGGTGTCGCCAAACCTTTCTGGATTAATCACTGGGCCCATCACTGTACCAAAACCAAGCATGATGTATTCACCACCTGGCGATGCAAAATCGTTGGCGCTGAAATAAGTACCGGATGGGTCAATTCTGACGGGTTCCCACTCATATTGATAATAGGCTTCGAAAGAAAGGGCATCGGTAAACTGTATGGAGCCCCAGATCATTCCGCTTGGCAACAAGGCTTCTTTGAGCTCAGCACCGGCAACACGTAAGCGCGACACATCGATTGGGTTGATCACGTTAAGACCATTTTGCAGGAAGGTGCCTTCACCCCAATTCAAGACCTGATTACCTAAACGAACACTACCAGAGATTTCATCATTGGCACCAATGGTGTAATTGTTGAATATGAAGTAATCGTACATGTCTAAAGAAGTGCCCACACGCTTTTGAGCAATATTGGTCATGAAATCAGCGTATTTATCTTGGGTATTGGTGAAGTCGTAAAAATAGCTGGCGCGCGCAAACACGCCCCAATTATGGTATTTCAACTCTAATTCGGAAGTAATCTTGAAGGCATTTGAAAATAAGTCGCCTTGATCGTATTTAATATTGCCATCGTCGCGGTTAGCAGACCAACGGCCCGGCGCAGCTGCTTGAGCCGCAGAGCCTGGGAAAGCGCCTAGAACATTAAATGGCGGATTAATAGTCTGCCCAGCCAGTGCAATCAAGGGGTTGATGGTTGCTTTACCAATTAAATCCTCATCTGGATCTTCAGCACGAATTGAAACACCATAGGAGACCGTGGTATCCAAACTACCTTCCAAATCGCCTCTGGTGAAATCAAACGCTTGGGCTAAAGGTGTA
>JAGNUI010000136.1 GCA_017987065.1 Arenimonas sp. | reverse complement strand
CATTAAATCACAGGCCGTGCATTTAGCCCATAGATGACTTTAGAGTATCTACTCTATGAGTCACGCTTAGTCTGCTTATAGTCACCATTAAAAGTTCAAATATGTTTGATTACATCATTGTTGGCGCTGGCTCAGCCGGCTGCGTCCTTGCAAATCGTCTTAGTGAGAACCCTGAGCACCGCGTGCTGTTAATCGAAGCAGGGGCAAGCGACTGGAATCCTTTAGTGCATATGCCGGCCGGCATTGCACAGCTTGTTGGCCAAAAAGGTCTTAATTGGGACTACAACACTGCTCCCGAGCAACAACTGAACCAACGAAGTCTTTGGTGGCCACGTGGTAAGGTTCTTGGTGGTTCGAGCTCTATTAATGCCATGTGTTATATCCGAGGCCATGCCAAAGATTATGACCAATGGCAAGAGTTGGGTGCTGAAGGCTGGAACTGGAACAATGTACTGCCCTACTTTAAGAAATCAGAGCGCAACGAACGTGGCAATAGTGAATTTCACGGCGCAGATGGTCCATTAAGCGTCTCTGACCCACGCTATTTAAACCCTTTAACAGCGGTTTTTCTTGAAGCTTCAGAGCAAGCTGGGTTTTCAATTAATAGAGACTTTAATGGCGCCACGCAAGAAGGCTTTGGCTGTTACCAAACAACAACACGAGATGGCCAGCGTTGCTCGAGTGCCAAAGCTTATTTGAAGCCTATTCGTAAGCGGAAAAATTTAAAAGTCATTACTAATGCAACGGCTTCACGCATCATCTTCGAAAACGGCAGGGCCAGTTCGTTGGTGTATTCGGTTGCGGGAAAAGGTTTTTGCGAAGCGGCTAAACAAGAAATTATTTTATGCGGCGGCAGTATTAATTCACCCCAATTACTGATGCTTTCAGGGATTGGGCCTAGCGCTCATCTGCAACAGCATGGCATTGACGTAGTCGTTGATTTGCCTGGAGTCGGTGGAAACTTGCAGGATCATTTAGATGTGTGCACGCTGCAAAAATGCACGCAAGCCATCACCTATGACACATCCAGCCAAGTTGCAGCAGGCATAAAATATTTGCTATTCAAGCAAGGCGCTGCCACCAGCAATGTGGCAGAGTCAGGAGGTTTCTTACGTACATCATTAGCAGAAGATGCGCGCCCAGACCTTCAATTTCATTTTGTCCCAGCTCAGCTTGATGACCATGGCCGAAGCAAATTGCCTGGCTCTGGCTATACTCTACATGCCTGCTTTTTAAGACCGAAAAGCCACGGGCGCATTTATCTGACCAGCAACAACATCCAACACAAGCCACGCATTGAAGCGGGCTACTTAACTGATACTGATGGATTTGATTTGAAAGTCATGGTGGAAGCGGTAAAAATTTCACGCAAAATTCTAGCTCAAGCGGCTTTCGACCAATACCGTGGTATTGAAATATTTCCTGGCAAAGACGTGCAATCAGATGCAGAAATCGAGGCGTTTATTCGTGAAAAATCCGAGTCAATTTATCATCCGGTAGGCACATGCAAAATGGGTGCCAAAACCGATAAAAATGCTGTATTGGATGAACAATGCCGGGTCTTTGGCGTACAAGGATTGCGTGTCGTGGATGCCTCAGCCATGCCGAAATTAATTAGTGGCAATACCAACGCGCCCACCATGATGCTGGCTGAGCGCGTGGCCGATATGATCATTAAGCGTTAACGTGTCTCTGCAATTTCGATACCATCCATACCCTGAGAAAGGGTATTTGCATCGCCACCTTTAGCCAATTTAATTTTTAAGCGCACTTCATTGCTTGAATCGGCATAACGAAGCGCATCTTCATAGCTTATTTCACCGGCCTGATACAATTCAAACAAACTGTAATCAAAGGTTTTCATGCCTAAGAGTGTTGATTCTTTCATGACTTCTTTAAGTTTATGCAGCTCACCTTCGCGCAAGTAATCTTGCACTAATGGCGTGCCAAGCAATATCTCCAACGCCACACGACGATCTTTGCCATCGGGTGTGGGAATTAATTGCTGTGCAATAACGGCTTTCAGATTTAATGACAAATCCATTAACAATTGATTTCGGCGCTCTTCTGGGAAGAAGTTGATGATTCGATCAATCGCCTGATTGGCGTTATTAGCATGCAAGGTACAAAAAACCAAATGGCCAGTTTCTGCAAAAGCAATGGCGTGATCCATACCTTCTCGCGTCCTAACTTCACCAATCATGATGACATCGGGCGCTTGCCGCAAGGTATTTTTAAGTGCATTTTCCCAAGAATCGGTATCAATACCCACTTCGCGCTGGGTAATAATGCAACCTTCGTGTTTATGCACAAACTCAATCGGGTCTTCAATGGTAATAATGTGGCCAGTAGAATTGAGATTTCGGTAGCCAATCATGGCAGCTAAGGTAGTAGATTTACCGGTACCCGTTGCCCCGACACAAATTATCAACCCACGCTTGGTCATTGATAATGATTTCAGAATAATCGGAAGATTTAATTCTTCAATGGTTGGAATCTTGGTTTCAATGCGCCGCAACACCATGCCAACTTGATTTCTTTGATAGAAACAACTAACCCGAAACCGGCCTATGCCCGCTGCGCCAATGGCAAAATTGCACTCGTGGGTCTTTTCAAACTCTTCACGCTGCGACGGCGACATGACATTCAGAACCATCTCACGACTTTGCTGCGGCGTTAAAGGGCTTTGAGTAATTGCTGAAACCTTACCCTGGACTTTCATTGATGGCGGCACACCAGCTGTGATAAATAAATCTGATGCTTTTTTTTGCGCCATTAGTTTTAAAAATGAGGTGAAATCAATGCTACTCATAATGAGACCTCCAATTGCTTATTCGAACAAGCGTTTATCTTTTGCGTAATCGTATGCTTGATTCTTGTTGACCAGGCCTTTCTTAACCATTTCCAACATACATTGATCTAAAGTCTGCATGCCTGCGGCTTGCCCAGTTTGAATCGAAGAATACATTTGCGCCACTTTGTCTTCGCGGATTAAGTTTCGAATGGCCGGCGTTGCCACCATTATTTCGTGAGCTGCGGTTCGCCCACCACCATTTTTTTTCATTAAACTTTGCGCAACCACCGCTCGTAAGGACTCCGACAACATTGACCTGACCATCGACTTTTCAGCCGCAGGAAAAACATCAATGATACGATCAATTGTTTTTGCAGCAGAACTGGTATGCAAGGTGCCAAATACCAAATGCCCCGTCTCTGCCGCCGTCAAAGCCAATCGAATTGTTTCCAAATCGCGCATTTCACCGACCAGAATATAATCTGGATCTTCGCGTAATGCTGAGCGCAACGCGGCTTCAAAACCATGCGTATCGCGATGCACTTCGCGCTGATTGACTAAACACTTCTGAGAAGTGTGCACAAATTCGATGGGATCTTCTACCGTTAGAATATGCCCATATTCATTTTTATTGATATGGTCGACCATGGCGGCTAGAGTTGTGGACTTACCCGAACCCGTGGGACCAGTGACCAAAACAAGCCCTTGCGGTTGGTCGATGATTTCGCGAAATATTTTTGGGCAGCCCAACTCATCTAATGTCAGGATTTGACTTGGAATCGTTCTAAATACAGCAGCGGCGCCGCGGTTTTGATTAAAGGCATTGACGCGAAACCGCGCTAATCCAGGAATTTCAAAAGAAAAATCGACTTCGAGGAATTCTTCGTAATCTTTACGTTGCTTATCAGACATGATGTCGTAAACCAACGCATGCACTTGTTTATGATCGAGCGCTGGAATGTTTATGCGCCGAACATCGCCGTCAACGCGTATCATGGGCGGCAAGCCCGACGATAAATGCAAATCGGAGGCTTTGTTCTTAACTGAGAATGCTAAGAGTTCTGCAATATCCATTTTATTCCCCTCATCTGTGACTTATCATGACACAGTATTAATATTAGTATAACCCTCTAAACTAATTCGACAAGTGCAATGCCAGAATTAAGCCTAAATTACCAAAAATTGAACAACGAGCTTTCTGCATGCTCTAAGCATAACGGGATTTCAGTCAATTTGCTTGCGGTTTCCAAAATGCAGGATTTGCAACGAATCATCGAGTGCGCCGCTTTAGGACAAAAATCTTTTGGCGAAAATTATGTCCAGGAGGCTGTCAATAAAATTCAGGCCTTGCGT
>JAGNUI010000135.1 GCA_017987065.1 Arenimonas sp. | reverse complement strand
GGATTGGGCAACCCCAATATCGCTGACGGGAAACACCCCAATCGCGCAAGCGGAAATTAACCCGATGCGCGCCCTGCTCTTTGCTGACTAATTCTGTTTTCAGAAACTCGAAAGCCTGCTTGAAATTTTTACCATCTAACGCACCGGAATTGACCACCGTTAAGCCAGCAGCATTTTTATCAGCGTACCAATCTTGCCAATGTGCACCATCAAAATTTTCATTGGGTACGGCAATCACTTGTTTAATCGGCAATGCGTATTTATTTGCGAATTCAAAATCGCGTTCATCATGGCCAGGAACAGCCATCACTGCGCCGGTGCCATAACCCATCAACACAAAGTTGGCGACCCAAACCGGAACTTGCTGCCCCGATAGTGGATGCGTAGCAAATACGCCGGTAAACATACCTTTCTTTTCTTGGGTTTCCAGTTCTGCTTCAGAAACACCGCCTTGCTTGCAAGTATCGATAAACGATTGCAACTCAGAATTATGTTTTGCTGCTTGCAACGCCAAGGGATGTTCAGCAGCTACCGCCAAATAAGTGACGCCCATTAAGGTATCTGGGCGGGTGGTGAATACCGTCAATGGCTCGCCGTTTTCAACTGCAAAGCTAATTTCCAAACCTTCACTACGACCAATCCAATTGCGTTGCATGGTTTTCACTGAATCGGGCCAGCCGCTCAAGGTATCCAAGCCATCGAGCAGTTCTTGTGCGTAATCGGTAATTTTCAAAAACCACTGCGGTATTTCACGTTTTTCCACTAAGGCGCCCGAGCGCCAGCCGCGGCCGTCAATCACTTGTTCGTTGGCCAACACGGTTTGATCGATGGGATCCCAGTTCACCACCGAATTTTTGCGGTAAACAATTCCTTTGTTGAACAGGCGCGTGAACATCAGCTGCTCGCAACGGTAATATTCTGGCGTGCAGGTGGTCAGCTCACGACTCCAATCAATGGCATAGCCCAAGCTCTTTAACTGGCTACGCATATGGTCGATGTTGGCGTACGTCCATTTGGCAGGCGCGGTGTTGTTTTTAATCGCAGCATTTTCAGCCGGTAAGCCGAACGCATCCCAACCCATCGGCTGCAAGACATTAAAGCCTTGCATGCGCTTGAAGCGTGAAATCACATCGCCGATGGTGTAATTACGCACGTGGCCCATATGTAACGCGCCGGACGGGTACGGCAACATCGACAAACAATAGTATTTTGGCAGTTCAGATTGCTCATTCACTTCAAAGGCACGGCTATTTTGCCAATGCTTTTGTGCAGCGGATTCAATCTGTTGTGGGTGGTAAACACCCTTTTCTACGGACTCGGACATGCGGCTAATTTAGTCTATTTATAAGCCTTATAGAGTACCGCAAACGCCGGTTTTTAGACAGGAAAACCGTTAGTTATGAAGGAATCTATGAGGGATATAGTTGCCTTTGCTCCAGAATATTTGGATAGCGCAGTTCGGTTGCAATGCAAGCAAAACCGGTTTAATATAACATTTGTTATAACTTCGAATTAGGAGCGGCAACAATGCATGCCTTAAAACTAACTCAAATTGGCAATTCTGTAGGAATCATATTGCCTAAAGAAGTGCTGGCACGACTCAAATTGGAAAAGGGTGATACGGTTTTTCTCACCGACGCACCAGGTGCTGTAACCCTCACACCAAACGATCCGAGCTTTCAAGAACAGCTCGATATTGGCCGTGAATTTATGCGCGAATATCGCGACACCTTTAATGCTTTGGCAAAGTAGCCATGTCGAAATTCAAGTGGATTGATAAACAACTGCTTATTATTCTGCATGATGAAAGTTTGGCATTACATGGTGGCGCATCTGGAATTAGAGATGAAAAACTGCTGGATTCAGCTCTGCATCGTCCCATAAATTTGGCCGTGTATGGTGAACCAGATTATGCCGATTTAGCGGCTGCGTATGGCATCGGATTGGTTAAAAACCATGCCTTTGTTGACGGCAATAAACGCGTGGCGTTTCTTTCAGTCGGATTATTTTTAATGTTGAATGGCTATAAATTAACTGCCACGCAAGTGGATGCCACCTTGATTATGCTGGCCGTTGCAGCAAGTGATATAGACGAAGTTCAATTTGCCGAATGGATTCGGAATAATTCGGCGACGAGATAATCTAGCTATCGGGAACTAATTTACCTCCGCCCCCTAAATACCACTTTGATTTATCAAGAAGCTTTCTTGTTGATTAATGCATAAAGCTCGGGTGTAATGAGTTTATTCAATACTTTGATATCAATTTTTATTCAAAAGTGTTCATCTAAGCCTTATAAAGGGGAAAAATAATGCTTCTTCGCCGCATCAATGAACATGTAACAAAGCAGAACTGGTTTGCAGTAGGTCTGGATTTTTTGATTGTCGTTTTTGGTGTATTTATTGGTCTGCAAGTTGCTAATTGGAATGAAACACGCAATGACCAGGCGCAGGAACAATTAGTAATTGCTCGCTTATCTGACGATTTTGTTGCACTCAGTCGAGATCTCGATGAAAAAATTGCTTACCTTGAACTAGCCAATAAAGGCATTGAAGATATGCAAAAACTGATCATTGATTTTCCCAATGCTGCCAATCAAGAACATGTTCGTTTTTTCCTAGAGCATAGCTTCAAACTAGAGAATCCGGTTGGCCATTCTGAAACGTATTCGCAATTGGTATCAAGCGGAGACATGAACCTGATTACAAACAAGACACTCAGAAACACCTTGATGAGGCATGCAACGTTAACTAACACACTTATTCAAAGAGACCAAGCTCGACGTGAATGGTTAAGGCCTTACATTATGCCGTTATATAGATTACTCGCATTAAACGACACAATGCCATTTAGGGATGCATACAATACAGCAGGCAGCAAAGCAGATTTAATCGTTGCAATTCACATATACAAAAGTGTATTTAGAAACCAAGTTGGAGATTTATTAGAACAGAAAAAGAGTATTTCAAAACTTAATGAATTACTCGCTTCAAAACAAAATTCTAAAGCAACTGGCTCTAATAAAAACTAGGCTTGTAACTTAGCGATACGAATGAACAGGCCTCTCTGAATAGCGCGGATAATCTGTATAGCCCTCAGCCCCGCCATTGTAAATGTTGGAGTTATTGACAGCACTTTCTAGTGTTGGTATTATCTCCAACATGAAGGCTATTCAACTTGTGCGCACGCGAATCACCTATTCAGACATTGCCTTTGCTGAGCTGGTGTTGTGGCAAGTTCCAGAGCCTGTCGCTGGTTCCAAACACCGTTTCAAGTATAGGTTGGCTTATGTAGTGCGAGGTGAATGCGTATTGCGCTACGACAACGAGAACGGTAAAGGCGATCATCGGCATTTCGGAAATCGTGAAAGTGTTTATACATTCACCACTCCGGAAGAACTAATTGCCAACTTTCAGCAAGATATAGCGAGGTGGAATAATGAAAACAGTAACTCTTGATGTACGCACACCAGCCGATTCAATGACGGATTTTGTGCGGGCATGGAATACCGGCAAAGCACAGAAGTCCGCGCGTATCAGCTTTGCGAGCGCTGAACTGCTTTGGCAAGTGCTAACCGCCAAGCGATGGGATTTGCTCAAGGCGCTGTGTGGCGCTGGACCAGTATCCATTCGTGAAGCAGCTCGGCGCGTTAACCGTGATGTGAAAGCCGTGCATGGCGACGTGACTGCACTGCTGAATGCCGGTCTCGTTGATCGCACTGAAGATGGGAAGATTGTGTTCCCATTCGAGGCAGTGAAGGTCGAGTTTCTGCTACAAGCTGCATAAATACTATATGTGACTAGGGTGTGATTAGGGGACGGAGGTACCTCCGTCCCCGAATTTTCTGACCGCTAAATCAGGCGTTAAAACGCGGATAATCCGTATAGCCCACTGCCCCGCCGCCGTAATACAACTCCAAACGGCCTTCGTTGAGCGGGTAGTTTTTTTCCAGGCGCGCTGGCAAATCGGGGTTAGCAATAAATGGCCGACCCATGGCTACTGCATCAATTAAACCTGCCTCTAAAAGTGGTTGCGCTTTTTCAACGGTGTAGCCGCCAGCCGCGATGATTACACCAGGAAATGCAGCGCGTAGCTGTTCACGGAATTCAAGAGTTAAGGCCGGGCCTCCTGCCCAATCGGGTTCGGACAAATGCAAAT
>JAGNUI010000134.1 GCA_017987065.1 Arenimonas sp. | reverse complement strand
TTGCCTAATGATGGTTTGTATCAATCTTTAGTTACTCTCGAATCGCAATGGCTAGATGCCGGTATTCAATCGGTTCAATGCATTGGTGATGCATTAGCGCCTGGCTTGATTGCGCACGCGGTGTACGCCGGCCACCGATTTGCGCGTGAGTTTGAAGCCGAAATTGGCGAAAATGGCGACAATGCTGAAGTGCCATTCAAGCGGATACGACACGTTTTTTAGTTGTAATGTGGCGCGTGCTTAATTCGCGTTATTGATTATTGGTTTGAATTGGTCGGATAGCAACTGCTTGCGCCAACCTTGCAGGGTGGGCGGCCATAGTCCGGTTTCCAGTAGATATTCCAAATGTTTGCGCGAGCACAGCAGTCCTTCAGGAACGTTGAGTTCGCTGGCTACTTCTAACACCACTTGTTGTAGCGCTTTAAGTTGCGATTTGTGATTTTGTGCAGGCTCAGCAATGGTTGGTGCTTGCAATTCTTCTTCGCTGAATGGTTTTTGCAAAAGCGCGAACAGATGCGCTCTGGCTCCTTTAGGCGATTTCGGATAGCGTGCCAAAATATGGTCGATGGTGTTGATGTCGGTAATGGGGTTTCGGCTTAATGCAAAAGCAACGTCGTTATCGATAATCCAACGTTTTGGTTTGTTTTTTTCAATGGCACGTTGCTCACGCCAAACTAAAAGTCGGCGTAATCGTAATTGTGCGCCTTGATCTAGGCTTTGATTGGTGCGTACGCTCAAATGGGGGTTGGCATCGGCTAAATCATCACTGGCCGCAGCAACGGCGCGCTGGCAATCAGCATCCAGCCATTCGCGCCTATTTAATTCGCTTAGTTTAGTTTCCAATAATTGGTAAATAGGTAAAAGATAGCGCACGTCATCAGCAGCATATTGTTTTTGGGATTCGGTTAGGGGTCTTTGCAACCAATCCGAGCGCGTTTCGCCTTTGGTCAAGGTAATGTCACACACTTGCTCAACTAATTTCAAATAGCTTAAGCCGGAGCCTAAGCCACACAGTGCGGCGGCCACTTGGGTGTCAAAGATAGGTGAGGGCACCACACCGCAACCGGCCTTGAAGGCTTGTAAGTCCTCGCTACTGGAATGCATAATTTTTAAGATATTGGGATTAGTTAGCAGCGGCACTAGCTGCTCAGCAATGCCGGGTTGTGTGGGGTCTATCAGAGCAATTTGGTCATTAACACAGATCTGTATTAAAGCTAATTCTGGGAAGTAGGTGCGCTCGCGAATAAACTCGGTATCCATCACCAGTAACTTGATATCCGCATGGTTTTGTAAAAACTGAGTTAAATCTGCAAGCTTATCAAGCCAAATCATAGCGAATTCTTGTAACTTAGGATAACTTAGCTTAACGTGCTTAAGCTTACTTTGAACAGATATTTATATGCCTTATTTGCCTCAATTTTCAATCAAATGGATATTAGCGTGCTTATGCTTAGGCATGTTGCTAGGCTGCGCCAAGAAACCTGCCGAGCAGCAAGGTGCAAAGCAAGAGGTTATAGATGAGGACGGCCAGCATTTTGTGGTGGGTCAAATATTTTCTGACCGAATGAAAAAAGCGCTTTATGGCCCAGAGTTGATCGTCATTCAAGGCGGCAAATTTCAACAAGGAGCTTTGAAGGGCGATAAATCAGCGCAAGAAAATGAAAAGCCGCAACATCAAGTTGAAATAGCGCAAACCTATGCGATGTCGCGTACAGAAATTACGGTTGCGCAATTTCGCGAATTTATCAAAAATACCGGCTACAAAACACAGGCCGATAAAGTTAAAAGTAGCAGCGTATTTGATTTGGCCAGTGGCAAATTGGTGAAAAAAGAGGCAGTAAATTGGCGCTTTAATCACATTGGCGAGCTTTCCGGCGATGATTTTCCAGTGGTGCATGTTTCATTTGATGATGCCAAAGCATATGTGCAATGGTTGAGCGCCCGCACCAATAAAGTTTATCGGTTGCCTACGGAGTCCGAATGGGAATACGCCTTTCGCGCGGAAACCGATAGCATCTACCCTTGGGGCAAAAAATTGGAAGAATTGCGTGATGGCAATCTAAGTGGCGACCAAGACAAATTGCCTAATAAGCGCATTTTGGGTAATGCAATTAAAAATTATGCTGACAGTCATTGGGGCTTGGCGCCAGTTAGACAATACACCACCGAAGGATTTGGTACGTTTGATCTATTAGGCAATGCCTCGGAGTGGGTGGAAGATTGTTGGCATGATAGTTATCGTCGTGCACCGATTAATGCTGAGGCATGGGTCAATCCAGGCTGCGCACGGCGTGTTGTCCGCGGTAGTTCGTGGTTAAGCGCCGCAGATCAATCTCGAATATCGTATCGTAGCTCCAGTATTTCAGATGCAAGCAATGCCTTAGTTGGTTTTCGAGTTATCCGCGTGCTTTAATTGGCGAAATTAACGCCGCATCAAAATGCTCTAATGCAACTTGCAGTCTTGTTTCGGCATTTTGTTGTCTATTGAGAACATGACTATTTTGACCAAGATGAACATACGCGGTTTGAAAGGCGGTGAATTGGTCTTCTTCATTTAATGCTTTGGCCCATAAAGATTTGCTGAGTTTCTGTCCTAATTCATTCAAAACTAATGGAATATGCACATAGTTTGGCGATGCAAAACCGAGTTGCTGTTGTAAATAGATCTGCCGTAAGGTGGAATCGAGCAAATCGGCGCCACGCACCACTTGATTAATCCCTTGCGCAGCATCATCAATCACCACCGCAAGTTGATAGGCATACAGGCCGTCCGCACGTTTCAGCACCATATCGCCAACATCACGGGCTAAATTTTGTTTTTGAATGCCATAAATAGCATCCTTAAACGCCAAGGTTTCATCAGGCATGCGTAAGCGTATTGCGCTTTGCGATTGATTATCTGGGTTTTGGCAGAATCGATGAATACTATTTTGACTTTGCAATTGCTTGCGTGAACAGCTGCAATAAAATGCTTTTTCTTCCCTCAATAACGTCTCAAGCGCTGTTTCATAAGCCTGAGATCGTTGTGACTGCCAAACAATTGCCTCATCGGATACAAGTCCGAATTGTTGTAAGGTCTTTATCTGGTGTTCAGCCATGCCTTTGATTTCACGTGGTGGGTCTAGGTCCTCGATGCGTATCAGCCAAGAGCCATGCTGCGCCTTGGCAAGTAGATAGCTGGCTAAAGCCGCAACTAATGAGCCTAAATGCAAAGGGCCAGTCGGCGAGGGCGCAAATCGACCACGTAATGGCAAGGATGGATTCACAAAAATTTCACTTGAAATGATCAAAATTGGCTACACTTCATTATTACTGGTTGATTTTCTTTTAGAAAGGATTTTCTATGTTTAAACGTATTGCTTTGTTTCTTGCTACCAATCTAGCCGTATTAATTTTGTTGGGCATCGTTCTTAGTGTGCTGCAAAATGTTTTCGGTATTACCCTTGGCAACAACGGACAATTGCTGTTATTTGCTGCAGTATTCGGTTTTGGTGGCTCATTTATTTCTTTAATGATCTCCAAATGGATGGCAAAACGTGCCACAGGCATGCAACTCATTGAAAACCCTAAAACGGAATTGGAGCAATGGTTAGTTGCCACCGTTCGCAAGCAAGCAGAAAAAGCGGGTATTAAAATGCCAGAAGTGGGTATTTTTGATGCGCCTGAAATAAATGCCTTTGCAACAGGTCCAAGTAAGAATAATTCCTTGGTAGCCGTCTCAACCGGCCTGCTTCGCGCCATGAATCGTGATGAGGCTGAAGCGGTGTTAGCGCATGAAGTTAGCCATGTGGCAAACGGCGACATGGTTACCATGACATTAGTGCAAGGCGTTATGAACACCTTTGTTATTTTTCTGTCACGCAAAGTGGCCGCAATGATTGGTGGTGATAATCGTGGCTTGGGTTACTTTGCTACGGTATTAGCATTGGATATCGTATTCGGCATGTTCGCTTCCGTTGTTACCATGTGGTTTAGTAGGCATCGTGAATTCCGCGCAGACGCAGGTGGCGCAGCATTAGCCGGTAAAGAGAAAATGATTGCCGCTCTGCAACGACTAGCGCAAAACCACGGACAAAGCAGTTTGCCTAGTGAAATCGCTGCTTTTGGTATTTCAGGCAATCTTAAATCGGGCTTGGCAAAATTAACAATGTCTCACCCTCCATTGGAAGAACGCATTCAAGCGCTTCGAGATAGCAAGTAAC